>PLBX01000424.1 GCA_003135495.1 Acidobacteriaceae bacterium
CCGAAGTCGTAGGCCACTACGTGGAAGCGCTCAGGCTCATCTTTGACTCCAACAATTTCATCGGGCAAATGGGAGCGCTCGCCCCTCTCCCAAACATAGGTGTTCTTAGTCGATACGACCTTCGCTAAATCCTGGCCGTCCATTTTTGGAATCGCTCGCGCCTTGGCTACGAGTTTATCGGTGTCGGCTTCGAGGGTCGAGATCACGCCGCGCATTACACCGTTATCGCGCAGATGGCGCACCAGCGCCCGCGTGTCGATGTCGGCGAGCACCGGAATTCTGAACTGCTCCATGAACTCGTCGGTGACTTGCTGCGAGCGCCAGTTGGAACTGACTTTCGAAAACTCGCGCACGATAAGGCCTTCGATATAGGGGCGCACCGCCTCGCTGTCTTCGGGATTGGTGCCGTAGTTTCCGATTTCAGGGTTGGTCAGGACGACGATCTGCCCTGCATAAGAAGGGTCGGTGAAAATTTCCTGGTAGCCGGTAATGGAAGTATTAAAAACGACTTCGCCGGAGCACTCGCCTTTAGCGCCGTAGCCTTTGCCTCGGAAGACTCTGCCGTCTTCGAGTGCAAGGATCGCTTGCATTGGAACTCCTGGAGGTAGATTTTAGAAAGTTTAGCAGGAGAGAGAGATGGTGTCAGTAGAAAGCTATCAGTTGTCAGCATCAGTCTTCAGTAAACCAACTCGGCGTAGCGCCACTGGTACCACATTCTACTGACAACCGAAAACTGATGACTGAGAGCCGCTTCACCGGAGCCGTCCCAGCTTTTCCACCGGCCAATATCCAAAGACAGCCTTGCCGTAAATATAGCGTTCATTCACGGGGCCAAAATCGCGGCTATCATTTGACATGGTGCGGTGATCGCCTAGAACGAAAAAGCTGTTTTTTGGAACCACAATTTCGCGATAAGAGCGGGCATCGGCATAATCGTTCGGAACATAGGCTTCCGCGATGGCTTCGCCGTTCACGTATACCTGACCATCTTCGATGCGGATGCGGTCCCCGGCAATTCCAATGACGCGCTTGATGTAGCTTTTCGAGGTGTCGCGCGGATAGCGGAAGACGACGATATCGCCGCGTTCAATGGGCTCCCAGCGATAGACAAACTTGTTGACGAAGATGCGTTCCTGATCTTCGAGGCCGGGCATCATGCTGGTGCCTTCGACCTTCACCGGCTGGTAAAGAAAAATAATAATGAAGGCCGAAATGGCGAGAGAAACGATAAGATCGCGCGCCCATATGGCGACCATAGGCAGCGGATGCGGAGTGGATGCCGCAGGCGATGCTATGTTCGATCCTTCATTTGCCGCGGCGGGCTGCGGTAGAGGATTCTCCATCTCAGGCATTGTGTCTATATTCTAACTGAGTTTTGCTGTTGCCAAATCGTGGCGGATGCCCGTACAAACGATGCATCGCTTTGCTCGCAGCGAATGTATGCGAATGCAATGAAACTATGACTGATTATTCAATTTTCCCTAAGATTAATGCGACGCTGAACGGTTGCAGCGCGGTGCTGCTGGTTACCGGACGAACGCTGATCGCGCGCGGCAAAGTCGCGGCGCACCGGGCGGTCATGATCAGCGCTTTTGTAACCTCTTCCCTGTTCCTAGTTTCGTACTTGTATTATCACTGGCCGCATCACGGCGGCATTATTTATTTTCGCGGCACGGGATGGGTTCGCACCCTCTACTTCAGCATCCTGATTTCGCACACGATCCTGGCCATAATTATTGTGCCCATGGTGCTGATCACGCTCACGCGTGGTTTGCGCGAGCAGTTTGACCGGCATCGTGCAATCGCGCGGTGGACATTTCCGATTTGGCTGTATGTTTCGGTGACGGGCGTGATCGTTTACCTGATGCTGTTTCAGATGGGTGGCTAAGGCGAGGCTTGCCCCGTCTTGATCCGAGGCGGTGAGACGCGGCTAGCCGCGNNCATACAATTCTGCTATAGTGAGCTTCTTGCAGGTCAGCGTCTCTAGTTCAGTGTTTTTGAGGGCCAGCATTCTCGAACGTTCATCCTCTGGAAGGAGCCCGCATTTATGAAAGGCGTAAACAAAGTAATTTTGGTTGGAAATTTAGGTAAGGATCCCGAATTAAAGTTCACTCCTCAGGGCAGCGCCGTTGCNNAAATTTCCTTTGGCTACCACTCGGAGCTTCAAGGGCAAAGACGGCCAGTGGCAGGATCAAACCGACTGGCATAACGTCGTGGTTTGGGAAGGCCTAGCGAAAATTGCGGGCGACTATTTGAAAAAAGGCAGCAAAGTCTATATCGAAGGCCGCCTGCAAACGCGGTCATGGGATGACAAGACCTCAGGGCAGAAGAAATATATGACGGAAGTCGTCGGCACCGATCTGATAATGATGGGTGGACGCGGCGAGGGCGGTGGTGGCGGAGAATATACTGGCAGTTCTCGCGGATCGTCGGCATCGTCGTCGGGCGGAAATAATTTTGACCAGAGTGCGCCGGAGCCGGAGCCCGCGCCCGTAGGCAGTTCTCCGATTACGGATGAAGACATTCCGTTCTAGGTTTTACATTTTCACCTGCTAGCAGGAGTGAGCAATCCGCGTTTGCACTCGGATATGGACGGGCGAGACGCCCGTCCCCACACAAAACGATGACTACACCTAAGCTGGCTGACCGCAATTGCGTCCCCTGTCGCGGTGGAGTTCCGCCACTGAAGGGGAACAAGCTTAGGGAAATTCACCAGCAACTGGCGGAACCATCGCAGTGGAAGACCGTCGATGAGCACCACCTTGTCCGCGCGTACAAGTTTCCCGACTTTAAATCCGCGCTGGCTTTCGTGAATCGTGTCGGCGAAGTAGCCGAAGAGCAGGGCCATCATCCCGACATCGTGCTGGGATGGGGCAAGGTTGAGATCACGACCTGGACCCACGCGGTCGATGGACTGACCGAGTCGGATTTTATTCTGGCCGCGAAGATCGACCATCTCTCCTGATTCCAAACTTCCCCGAGGATTTCCCCGCAATTCCTACAGCGGGAAAAGCTACCCTACGTTTTTGCCATTCCTATTATCCATTGCCAATTGCTATTGCCATTTCTATCTGGCATAATGTATGTCCATGAAGCTCAGAGTGGATAAACTGGGGCGGGTAGTTCTTCCCAAGCCTTTGCGAGCGCGTTATGGCCTGCATCCCGGGACGGAATTAGAGATCAGCGAAGGAGTGCAGGAATTCGCTCTCCGGCCGAGTCGGAATAGTCCTATTTGGGCGCAGAACCAAGGAATCTGGGTGCACCACGGGGTGGTGCCGCAAGGGGGACTGGATCTTCTCAAAGCTCTTAATCAGGATCGCGAAGAGCGCCTGCAACATCTTGGCGGGATCACGTGAGGATGTATTTTGACACTTCCGTTTTAGTAGCGCTCGCGGTGGGTCATCATCCGGATCATGCCGCTGCTTTTACCATCTACCGCCAGGTCACAAGCGGTCGCCATGAAGGCGTCGTCGCGGCGCATGGATTGGCGGAAACATTCAGCACGCTAACGCGATTGCCCCTTAGTCCCATGATTCATCCGACAGAGGCCTATCGATACGTTACAGAAAGCATCGCGAAGCACTGCGAAGTGGTCGTTCTTCATGAGAAGGATTATCTTGCCATGCTGGAATCGGCCGCGCATGCAGGACTGCGCGGCGGCATTCTCTATGACTTACTGCAGTTGCGCTGTGCGGAGAAGGCGCGGTGCGACCGTGTCTATACCTTCAACATTGCCGATTTTGTAAGGCTCGCTCCTCATCTCGGGGAGAGGATTGTGCGGCCGTAACTCGGGTGTGGAGCATACGGCCCAGATAGACGGGCGGGACGCCCGTCACTCCGCAGGCTGGTTCGGGACGGCTTGATTTGATGGCATACTCCGCCGCACGGAGAGTCCCCATAGGGTTGCTGGAATCAGCATCAACATGCCCGCGACGCTGGCGACATTTCGCGCGGCGAATCCCCAATCCACGAAGCGCCCGGCAAGGTACGCGCCTGCGGCAATCGTGAACATGCATAGTCCCAGATCGGCGGCGAAAACGCGGCCGCGGAATTTATCGTCGCTTTGCAATTGCAGCAGTGTTGTCGAGAATACCCACACGATAGAACTTCCAAAGTGCGCCAGCATCACGCACAAGCACGCCTGCCATAGATGTCCCGAGACCCGGAGCAATGTATAGCCTGCGGCCGCGCCCAGATATCCCCAGAAAATAGCCAACTCGAGGCGATGCTTCACCTGACCGGCCCACGCCGCGGTCAGCACCGGACCTAGCAATGCCCCGAGCCCTCGGGCTCCGAGCAGCACGCTCATGCCGAGAAATGCGCTGCGCTCAGGGGACATGCCGCCCCAGCGGACGGCGAATTCATTTTGGCCCATCACCGTGAAGAGTACCCAACCCGGCCCTATGATGAGATTGCCAGCTTTCAAAAAGATTGTTGCCCGCAAACGCGCATGCGCTCGCACATAGCGAATGCCAGCAAGGATCGGCGAAAAATCAATCAGCTCGCGTACCCGGAATCGGCCGCCTGTTTCCGCATGGGGCTCGGCAAAGCGCATGCTCCAGATCAGGGCGGCGGAAGCGAGAAACGACAACCCATTCAGTAGAAACACGGAATCGCGACCAAGAAGGGCCGCGATCAAGCCGCCTAGAGTCGCGCCCACCATCAGGTTCACCGACCACGTGGTTGACGCCAGCGTGTTTGCCACGACGATTTCTTCGCGCTCAACGATGTTTGGGATTACGGCATTGCGCGCGGGTTCGAAAAAAGCGGCAAGCAAGGTTTCCGCCATGAGCAGCGGATACACGATCCAGACTTGTTCTTTGGAACGGATGAAGAGCATACAAAGCACGATCGCCATGCGGCCAAGGTCAGAGGCGATCATTACGTACTTGCGGCGAAGACGATCGTTGACGACTCCGGCGGTGGGCCCGATTAAAGTTTGCGGTAAAACTTGCAGCACCAGGGCGAGTGCCACTGATCCGGCGCGTCCGGTGAGTTGCAGCAGCAGGTTGTAAATTGCCAGCGTGTAGAACCAATCTCCGATTTCGCTGACTATTTGCGCGCCCCACAGGCGGCGAAAATTATGGTTGCGGCGCAATAAGCGAGCGTAGGACGCGAATGAAACCGGGGTGACTTGCAGTTCGGGAGCGGGTTCCATAGAGGATTGTAGGTGAAGTCAGCAAGAATACCGGATCAGGGCAAATGGCGCACCCACGGCGGAAAGTCTGATACGAGGAACTTTATGCGGTCCAAAATTGTGCAAACAGCTGCACATCAATAACGGGTATCGTAGGAAATCTGTCCAACCGGCCTCCGCGAGGTTCGCTAAATCTCAGGAAAAGCGGCTTTATGAAACCTTGGTAACAAGCATCTGGTGGAATACTGCGTGCGCTGGATGAGATCGAGGTATTTTCTAGTATGCACGCTGTCGGGTCCCTGGCTCTGATTGTCTCTTCCTTGTCGCACGTTAATTCTTCGGCAACGTCCAGTCTCGTTCATTTTATGTCAGCGCCTGTAACACCGCTACCCGAGCCCACTATTCTCCTATTGTTGGGAGCTGGATTAGTAGGCCTAGCGAACTTAGTCCGACGACACCTTAGCGAGTAGGCCGAACTAAATAGTCCGAATCCAACCGCTTTGGAGCGCAACTTCACCGTCCAGTTCTAAAATCCACGTCAGGATGCGCAAATCGTTTTGCCTATTGATGCAAAGTAATGCGATCTTCCAGCTTAGTAATCCACACCCCAAACTTAGCCCTTCTAAACGATTGAAAACGAGTCACTTAAATTATCAGCGAAACAGCGACAGCGACAATGGCGTTTCAAATGCACTCGCCATGGAGGTGACAAATCCACCCAGGGATGTGCCTATGAAACATATTCTCCTTCTTCTCATCTTGCTTGCCATGGCCGTTCCGTTCGCAACGGCTGACACGATCCAACTCAGCAACACCAACCTGGCTGGAGTCAGCAACATAGGGTACGTGACGCTCGCTTCGGCCACGGGTGGCGTGATGGTCACTCTCACGGCCAACGCCGGCTACAGCTTTAAAGTGCATGGTGACGACATCCTCTTCGATACCAACACGAAGCTAAAGGCCAGCAGCATTGCAGACATCGTGATCAATGGCAAAGACTATAGCGGCAAACTCAAATTAGTTAGCGGCGCGACTCGCGCCGGATCCGTTTATACCTATGACATCACCCAACTGAACATGCACGGAGTGACGAGCGCTACCACGATCTCCTTCTTGATCAAAGGGGCCTCGCTCAGTAGTGTTGACCAGACGTGGGGCGTTCACTTCTGCGTCGGGACGGTTTGCGGAACACCAACCGGATTTGCCAGCAATGGAAAAGTGGCGGCTGTACCGGAGCCGGGCACGCTAACATTGCTCGGAACGGGCCTCGCAGGCTTGGCTGGTCTGTTTCGTCGCCGCTTATTCTCCTAGAAGTTCTACTGTTTCAATCCACATCTCCAACCTAAATCCCTGGGCCGCAAGCTCAGGGATTTTTGCTTTACGATGCTAGGTCACTTCATACTTCAGCGCGTTTAGCCTGATCGCTTCTAACTAAATCCAGAAAATATTGGTGGATGCGCGGGTCATCGCTTAGTTCGGGATGGAATGTCGAGGCGAGGGTCTTGCTGTTCCGGACCAGCACTGGGTCATTGCCTTCGGCGGCTACGACTTCAACTCCGGCGCCGGTGCGTTCGATCTTGGGAGCGCGGATGAAGACCATCTCGATCGGCTCATTCAGAAATCGTCCGTCGCGGATGGAGCTGTCGATCTGGCGTCCGTAAGCGTTGCGGCGTACGGTGATGTCCAGCGCGCCCAGGCCGGCTTGCTTCGGATTCTCTATATCGGTTGCCAGCAGGATGCATCCGGCGCAGGTACCGAAGCTGGGCTTCGAATGCACGAAGTCTTTTAGTTTCGCAAATCCTTTTTCACCGAGCAGTTTGAGAAATGTTCCGGACTCTCCGCCGGGGATGATGAGTCCATCGATGTCGTCCAGTTGCTCGGGTTTTTTTACCAGGACGACTTCAGCACCGAGTTCTTCGAGGCGGCGGCGATGCGCGTCGAAATCACCCTGCAGAGCTAGGACACCAATCTTCATGAAAGCGACAGTTGGAGAGTAAAGGGACTCGTTCAGTTTCTCTTTTCAAAGAGGGTACCCCCTCCCCCCCTCGATTTTACTAAAGTCCTGATAATAAATACTTTAGCTGGAGGGGGTACTTCGCAAAGTATTCATTCCAGATACTTTAAAGGCAAAGTCTTCAATTCATGGGACTTAGGCCTAGTCCGTACTTTCCGGCATTTATTTCTGTGGTGATTCAAGCATCGGCCACGTGGACTGATTATGTCAATTAAAATGCGGCGAGTTCGTGGATAGAGAACACGGTTGCGGGTGGGCTCGGAGGTCAAAACCCCCGCCCCTTCGGCTTCGCTCAGGGCAGGCTCTGTCGCACAAGACGCGACAAGAGCGGGGCACCCGGTCGAAGAACATCTTCTCTCTGCGGGGATTTTGACTTTCCCGATTGCGGAAGATAGATAATGAATGTTTTGCGGCAGTAGTCTTCACCGTGCAGCTCTGAGATTACGATGCAGACATGCCGTGGGGACTCAAGCGCTTTCAGGACGCACGCAACCTGCACTTTGTGACGTTCAGTTGCTATGGACGCGCTCCGCTTCTTGGCGCTGCCCATGCGCGCGATATCTTTGAGCAAACTTTCGAGCAGACGCGGCGATGGTATGGATTTTACATCTCGGGATATGTGGTCATGCCCGAACACGTTCACTTGCTGATGAGCGAACCGGAACGGAAAAATCTTTCGGTGGCGTTGCAGATGCTCAAACAGAATATGGCGCAGCGCTTGCGTTCTCCAGAGGGCGGGTTATTGTGGCTGCCGCGATATTACGACTTCAATGTTTGGAGCGAGGCCAAGCGGGTGGAGAAGTTACGCTACATTCACCGTAATCCGGTGACGCGCGGTCTGGTGCAGGCTCCGGAGGATTGGGCTTGGAGCAGTTTTCGCCATTATCTTTCTGGGATTGAAGGAGTGGTGGAAATTGAGTCGCAGTGGACAGCGCGGAAGAGGGAGCAGATGGGAGTCGTGGTGGGGATAGGGAGTCGAAATCCCAACCCTTGAAAGCGCGGGTGCCCCGCTCTTGTCGTGTCTTTTGCGACAGGACGGGGATGTTGACTTCTTCGACTGCGCAACGATCGGCGAGTTTCTTAGCGCCTGTGGTTTCGTGGACTCAGATGAGAGTCGTGGTGGGGATTAGGAGATCAAAGTCCCCGCCCTGTGTCTGCAAAGAACGCAGACACAAGGACGGGGCACCCTCGGAGGTAGGGATGAGGGAAACAGGCCGGTAACACAAATGGCTCCGGGTAGGTTCTGCTTCAAGTTACTTGGGGAGTATCTCTGTGTTATCCGCTTCTATGAATCTGAGGAGAGATACTTTCGTGGGCTTGCATTCGTCTCGGACGTGTCCAATGCTCTCGCAAGATAGACCGCGTCTGGAGGGCGTTGCCAGTGGGTACTGGACGCTGTTTATCAAACAGTCGAGTGGCCTAGTCAGCCATTACGGTTCAAGTCCGTCGTCCTCCGCACGACCACTCGGCGCAAGGCTTCTTATGTTATACTGACGGTGTTTGATAAACAGCGTACTTACTGGCAATTTTGCCTGGCCCCGCCTGACTAGCGGGGCTTTTGCTTTTCTAGGCCGGGCCGATATGCCGCGCGCGGCTGAGCATCGGATGGCTTATCTACTTTGGTGGGATTGTGCTGGATAGCGTCGTGTCGAACACTGGATGAGGATAGGTTGGGTCTGGAGGACGTTGCCAGTGGGTACTGGACGCTACCTGTCAAGTAGTCGAGTGGCTAGGTCAGCCATTACGGTTCGAGTCCGTCGTCCTCCGCACGGCTTCTCGACTTGCGTTGGTCTGCTATAATGAATTTGCTTGATAGGTAGCGTACCGACTGGCATTTTGACGAGCCCCGCCTGACCAGCGGGGCTTTTGGTTTTTGTAAGGAATTTAGCCTGGGCCACCCGCCTTCCTGATCAGAACAGAAAACTTGGTGATTTCTTTCAAGTCCGGAAATTCCTTGTCTCGCAATCCCCAATGACCGAGACCAATCCAGTAAAGCATGTGAATGTACTTGTGATATTCCTCATAAAACTCAGACAAGCTGATACTTGGTCGTTCATGCGTCACGTGGCCGCTGCTTTTATTCCTGAGTTGCCGAAACTTTTTGGCAAAGTCAGTGGGGACCTTCTCAGGGTAGTAACTAATGTCGTTCTCCCAGGCAGGAGCAGTGCCGGTCTGTATCGCTTGCCGCCTTGCCGTCAAAATGCGCTGTGCGTGGCCAGCAATATATCGGTCTGCATCTGCCGCTTCTAGCTTTGCTGTGCTCCAATTCTCTCTCGCGAGCGCCCCCAACATGAATTCATACAGATGATGGATAAATCTGGAATAGGCGTTGTAGGTTTTGTAAGCGACCAGTCGTTTTTCATCTTGCGAGAATGGAGGCTTTCTCTCCGATTCGGCCTGATCCTTCATGATCATTATCGTTCCGTACGTCTGAAAGTCTTTAAACGCATCTTCGCAGCGCAGGAATTCATGTTTCAGCGCCGTGCAGTGCGCACTGTCAGTGGCATCTCCAGGTTTGAATTTCATTTCTCTCTCATGTCCAAACTCTTGTGGAGTGTCGCCGGGGCCGCAGGATAATCGGCACGTATATTTATGGTACGCCCGCCAAACTCGCGATCACTCCGAACGGTGGAAAGGCCCCGCCCAAGCAGAGCTTGGACGGGGCACCCTCGGGAGTAGGGAGGGGATTTAGGCTGAGCTGCCCGCCTAGGACCATAGTCGAGATGGAAGCAACCCACCGCGATAGGTAACCCGCTGATAAATACCGTCAGGTTCACTCACAACGCCAAAGTGCGTGTCGTAAGGACCGCGAAACATTTCGTCTGGAAATGGTATCCGAGACACGCCGTTATGCCAGACGATTACTCGTGGTACCTCGCGGTCAGGATCGTACTGAGGAATGACATGTTGAGCATGTTCCTGTATCTGCGTGCTGCTCATGCCCGGGTACTCGTGCACCATGTCAAGTAGTCGATGATGGTGTGGGCGAATCGAATCGAGTGTTATAAGGGCTGAGATTGTGGTGTTCTGTGGGGTGGAACGATTGGGCCGGAGCATTTTGCCTCTACCAAGAAAGGCTTGCTTTAGTTGGCTTACGTCCCCTGTGCCACAACCCGTATTTATTGGAAAGGTGAAACCCGAATCACCATACATCGAGCCGAGCATCACATAATCCTGGTCGAGCATCGCGAATGGTTGGCCTGCGTTATAAAGCACCAGAGCGCAGCAATATTCTTTAAATTGCGTGAATTTATCCCTGCCCTGTTCTATCTTCTCGCGAATTCCAATATAGGGGTCAAACGCTTGGAACCCGGTTTTGAAAGTTTTCGATGGAGCGAAATCTTTCACGTCCAAAATTATCGTTTGCCCCTTCCATTCGATCGTGTAGTCCGGGCGCTTACTTTTATTTGCGTGTTGCTTCTCGAACTCGAACGAGATATCAGCAGAATCGAGATAAGATTAAAAGAGCATCTCGCCGGCTGTGTGCGCATTGTTGTTCGCCAAAGTAGTCCTACTCGGGCAGTCGTCGTCTCACCAGCCCCGCGTTTGCAGCAAATGAGCTTCATCAAGCGAAGACACAGCCAGCCCTTTCATCGCTCCTACCAGATCCTCGCTGACTTCAAGTAACACTTTAGGGTCTTTGAAGTGGGTGGCGGCTTGGACTATGGCTTTCGCGCGCTTCTCGGCTTCTACGGGGTCGGCGAATTCGGTGGAATTTTTCATGAAGATGCCGCTGCCTACGAAGACGGCTTCGGCTCCTAGTTGCATTACCAGGGAGGCGTCGGCGGGGGTGGCGATTCCTCCGGCGGAGAAATTTGGGACGGGGAGTTTGCCGTCGCGGGCTACCATTTTGATTAGCTCGTAGGGAGCGCCGTGCTCTTTGGCTTTGGCGTAGAG
>PLBX01000006.1 GCA_003135495.1 Acidobacteriaceae bacterium
ACCTGGTCACGCAGAAGAATGTTTTAACCAAAGTGCCGGGCGTATTTGCCTGCGGGGATGTGCAGGATCGGCGATATCGACAGGCCATTACCGCGGCTGGTTCGGGGTGCATGGCTGCGCTTGAAGTCGAGAAATATTTGGAAGAGGAAGGGCACTGAGGGCGAAAAATCTTTACCACAGAGAGCACAGAGATACAGAGGACACAGAGATACAGAGGGCACAGAGCTACAGAGGGCACAGGAGAGGCAAAGGCCTAACAGGTAATAAGGGTTGTGTTTTTCCCTGTTACCCCTGTTCCTCTGTGCTCTCTGTGGTTAAGATTTTGACTTCGACGAAGTAGTATCGGCTGCCCGCAACGTCTTGTCATAAATCCAAAGCAGCGCGGCGGTTAGTACTCCCACTCCAGTTACTGCCCACCAGATCCGCTCCGGTTGATGCGTGACTTCGCCGAAGTGGTGGATCAGCATGCCTCCAAACTTGCCGGCGATTAACGAACCGATTCCGATGGGAAGAAACGCGAAACCCATGTAGGTGCCTTGCTGTCCCGGAGGCGCGAGGCGGGAGACGTATTCGTAATAGCGCGGAGACTGCGTGATCTCGCCGATCGCAACGGCGAACAGCGTCAGAACGGCCATCGGGACAGTGGGATGAATGATGAGAATGATCCAGGCAAGGCCGGAAATGAGGGTGCCAAGCGTGATGGCGCGAAAGGCGGGCATCTTTTGCGAGATCAGGCTGACGATCATTTGCAACGCGATCACGGTCAGCGGGCCGGTAACGAGAATCAATTCGGTATCGGTTTTGGGATTGATGTAGTCGTGGATGTAGAGCGGGAGGATGATGAATTCCTGCCAGTAGACGATCCAGTATCCAGAAAAAATCAGAAGGAAGAGCATGAATCGGGGGTTGGAGAGCACGGTCGCGAAGTTTTTCGCGGCTTGGCCCAGGCTTACGGTGGGCTCATCAGCGCGGCGCGGCTCCTTGAAAAACAACAGCACCGCGAAGAACATGGCGAAGACGCTGAGCGCCGCCACGCGGAATACATTCTCCACGCTCATGTGGCGATGCACGTAGGAAGCAACGTACGGGCCGGCCGCGCCGCCGATATTGACGAGCGTGTAGTAGATCGAGTAGCCGATGGAGCGGACGTTTTCTTTCGAGGCTCGCGCTGTGGTGCCTACGACGCATGGCTTTACAAGCGCGACGCCAAGCGCGGGCAACATGAGGAGGAACGTGACCAGCGCNNCGTATTGGCGCGAACCAGGGGGATGCGATTGATCCGATTAAGAAGTATGAGCAGCTCAGGATCAGGTAGGCGAGGGATAGAGAACGCCGGAAGCCCAGGCGATCGGCGAGGGTTCCTCCGAAGGCGGCCAGGAACCAAACCAGGCCTCCGAAGAGGCCGGTCAGGCTGCTGGCGCGCTCTACGCTGAAGTTGAGAGTTTCGTGCAAATAACGCGCTAGTGACGCGAACGCAGCGTAATAGGAGAGGCGCTCAAAGAGCTCGCTGATGTTCGCGACCCAGAAGGGGCGTTCGAAGCCGGTGCGAATCTCAGCGAAGCGTTCGGAAAAGGTCAAGCGTGACTCCTCAGGCTGCTAACCCACAGTGCGCGGGCGCTTTTGCTCGCAATGACAATAGGTTTATGCCGACAGCGCATTAGCTTCATACTTTTAATCGCTGTCGTACTTCGTCGGTCGATAAGCCCTCGATGCGGATTAGTTTATTTCGGCTGGTCTGGCCGGCTGCAATAGTAATGGAGGAACGCGGCATCTTCAAAAGTTTTGCGAAGAAATCGATGCAGGCTTGGTTGGCTTTGCCATCGAGTGGGGGCGAGGTCAAGGATAGCTTCAGTGCGCCGCCTACTTCGCCGGTGATGGCATTCTTTTTTGCGCGCGGGTGGACTTTGATGGCGAGGGTGGTGACATCCTGCGAGTTTTTTGTCGCTGTCATTGCAAAGGCTTTACCACAGAGGACACGGAGGTTTCACAGAGGGCACAGAGGAAAACCTGCGGCGCTCTGGGTTTTCTCCTGTTTCTTTGTCTCTCGTTATCCTAATTTGTCTCTCTTTATCCTCTTTGTCTCCCCTCTGTTTCTCTGTGTTCCCTGTGGTTATGCACTCGCTCTCGTCCCGAATATTGCGGTGCCTACGCGCACGCAGGTTGATCCCTCTTCGATTGCGATTTCGAAATCGTGCGACATGCCCATGGAGAGATGTTCAGTGCTGATGAGCGGCAGCTTTCTTGCCGCTATGCGGTCTCGAATTGTTCGTAACTCCTGGAAATATGGTCGCGCGGCTTTGGGATCTTCGGTGTACGGAGGAACTGTCATCAGGCCGCGAATTGTCAGGTTGTTAAACCGCGGAGCGGCTTGCAGGATTAGTTCCAGTTCGCTGGAGTCGGGGGCGACTCCGCTTTTTGCTTCCTCGCCTCCAACGTTGATCTCGATTAGAACGGCTAATGTCTTGCCCAAACTTTCGGCGGCGGCGTTCAATTTTTCCGCTAGTCGAACCGAGTCGACGGAATTCACCGCGTTAAATAATTCGGCGGCTTTGGCGGCTTTGTTGGTTTGCAAATGTCCAATCAGGTGCCACTCGGCGTCCCTGAGATCGCGCACGGCTTCTACTTTACCGGCAAATTCCTGAACTCGGTTCTCACCGAAGATTCGCAATCCGGCGGCGTAGGCTTCGCGAATGCTTTCGGGGGGGAACGTCTTGCTTACTGCCATCAGGGTTATGTCTTCTGGGCTTCTGCCCGCTCGGCGCCCTGCTGCTGCGATTCGTTCCTGGATCTGGCGGATGTTGGCCGCTATCGACATAGAGCGTGAACCACGAAGGACACAAAGTATCACGAAGGAGAACTGTGGGCTTCTGGAGTTGGGATGCTGCTCGCGGCGGGGCCGAGCATTGAGCGGCTTGGACCCTTCGGCTTCGCTCAGGGCAGGCTCGCGAGGAAACGCCCGTCTCTCCACAAATACGGCCGTCCGCACACGGTCTCGCACTATCTTTGTTACATCATGCCTACGGGTGGGGCGGGTTCGTTGGGATCGCCTGCGCTCGACAAAGGAATCCTGAGCATGATGCCCGCCAGTCCGGCCATTACAACTAATCCGACGAGATAGGAAGGATGGGCGAATATCTGCGGTATCGCCCAATTACGGCTCTTCGCTACGGCCACGATTCCGGCCCAGACGAGACCTAACAAGGATTCTCCGACGATTAAGCCGGAGGCGGTGAGGACCCCGGCATTCTCTACGCGTGCCATTTGCGCTGGGTTGAATCCGCGGCGCTTGGCCAGCCAATCACCCAATGCTCGCAGCACTCCTCCTATGAAGATTGCGAACGTGGTTTCGAAGGGCAAGTACATTCCTACGGCGACCAACATGGGGCTGCGCACCTGCATCATGATCATCGCGATACCCATGAAGATGCCGACCACGACCAGCGGCCAAGGCATATCGCCACCGACAATGCCCACGGCCAGAGTCGCCATCAGCCCAGCCTGAGGCGCCGAAAGCTGGCGGTCGCCAAATCCGATTCCCCCGGCTTTGATGTTGGCCTCGTGCAGCAACATCAGAGGGAAGTACATCACCAGACTGGCCACGACTACCGCGATCAGTTCGACGATCTGAATTGTGCGAGGTGTGCCGCCCAGGATGTAGCCAACCTTGAAGTCCTGCAGCAGCTCGCCGGCAACGGCTGCGGAAACGCAAACTACTGCGGCTACGCCCAACACTGCGGCTACCCCAGAGGTTCCTGAAACCCCAAGCGCAACCATCAGAAGCGCCGCGATAATTAGAGTGGATAGCGTCAAACCAGAAATGGGGTTGTTGGAAGAACCGATCATTCCGACCAGGCTGCCCGAGACCGTGGCGAAGAAGAATCCGACGATGAGCATTACCACCGCTGCCAGTATGGCCGGCCAAACCAGGCCCGAAATATGGACATAAAGCAGGCACATGAGCACGAACACAACAGCAATCAGCCCGAACACGGTTTTCGAGCTCATATAGCGTTCCGTGCGCGCAAGTTTAGCTTGCTGCTCAGACGTCTGGCGCAGCTCGCTGAATGCTTTGCCCAAACCCGCCGTCAGGCTCTTCCGCATTTTGAATAGTGTGTAAGCCGCGCCCACCAACATTCCGCCGACCGCGATCGGCCGCACAATGAATCTCCACACGGCGACCGCCAGCACTGCCCAATTATCGGGCGTATCGTCTGGAAGGTATTGCTTGAGCTGCGGCCCCAGGAAAAAGATGAGCAGCGGAACCATCAATCCCCAAGCCAGCACACCGCCGGCAAATTGGATCGCCGCCAGCCGAAGCCCGATGATGTAGCCCACGCCCAAATACGCGGGGCTCACGCTTGGGGCCGCGAACGTGGTGGCCCCACCCGCCGCCACTATGTGAGTGTTTCCTGCTGCGCCAAGACGCACCTGACTGCGGCCCAGACTGCCCACACCAAAGTGAAAGTCCTGATCGGCGGCAAACAGTCCAAACCGTCCGAGCATGAACACCAGACCGCCAACCCCAATATTCCAGAAAAGATATTTCGCAGCTTCGGCGCCCCGCTGTCCGGCCTTGTGAATCTCCGACGCGGCCACGGACTCGGGGAAGGGCAATTCCGGATCTTCCACCATGACCCGCCGCACCAACGAAACGAACAGGACGCCCATCACGCTACCCACCAGCATCAATGCCGTCGATTTCCAGTAAGCATCGGCGGGACGGAAAGAGGGCCACGCCTTCGCAATCAGGAATGCAGGAATCGTGAAAATTGCACCCGCCGCGACCGACTCTCCGATCGAACCCGCGGTACGAGCAATGTTCTCCTCCAGCAGCGATCCCTTCCATGCCCGCAGTACGGCCATCGCAATCACTGCGGCTGGATACGTCGCCGCGATGGTAATACCGGCACGCAATCCGAGATAGGCGTTCGCCGCGCCCAGGACGACCGTCATGAACAGTCCCAGCAAAACCGCGCGGAGGGTGAATTCCTTCATTTCCATGTTCTCGGGAACGTAGGGGCGGAACTTCTTGGAGGCTTCGGTTGCGTTCGACGCAGGATCGGGGCTCATAGGTAAAATCCTCGTAGATGGTCAGGGCCGTTCGATACAAAGCAGGACGGCGCACCTTAGCACGCCCGCAGCCTGCTTTACAAGTGCAACTCCATCTCAAGGCTCCGCTTGAAGGGCTGGGGGACGTACTGCGGATGCTCGTATTGATGCTCGTATTGATGCTCGTACTGAGGAGATGCGCGGTTTTTGGGGCTGCGGGGATGGTGCGAATCAGGAGCGATCCATCGCGCGGCGCCGTGAACCCATCTAGCGCTCGTTGCTTCCGGCCTCACGCGCCGCTATACTGAAAGGGATTCGTCCAGTCGGAGCCCCAGTAGCAGCGGCTGGGCGAGGGAGGATCGTCTTCAGCAGTAACGGTACCCCAATTCGGGCCACCGGGACCAGGGTTGTTCCGCAGGACAATCCATTGGTCTCCTGGGCCAGCGGCATCGCCGCGGGCCTGTTTGCCACGCTGTTTCCCTCCGATTGCCGTCTCTGCGGCGCTCCCCTGATTAACATTTCCCGGCTTCCAGTTTGTGAAGACTGTCTTGGTGCGATGCGGCCGATTACGGGCGGACTCTGTTCCGTCTGCGGCGAGCGGCTGGTAAGCCCCTTCGCATTCTCTGCCGGACCTTACTCGGCTGAAGCTTGCTCGACCGAAGCTCGCTCGACTGAATCGGGCGAGGCTCGTTGCGGACTATGCCGCCGTCTTGCACCTCCATACGTCAAGGCCTCAGCCTACGGGAGCTATGAGAGCGGCCTGCGTGAGCTGATTCATTTGCTCAAATACAACCAAGTTCGACCGGCGGCCAGTGTTCTGGGACGCATGCTCGCGGAAGCAATTGAAGACTTGCAACCTCTTTTTGCTAGAAGTGAAGTTCTGGTTGTGCCTGTGCCCTTGCACTCCAGAAAAATGCGTCAGCGCGGATTCAACCAGTCAGAGTTGATTGCTCGTGCCGCCCTGAAGCTGAAGTTCGCTGCCGTCCGGTTCCAACTGAGCGCTGGTTTGTTGGAACGCCGCCGCGAAACTAAATCTCAGATCGGACTCTCCCGGCACCAGCGGCGGGAAAACATTCGCGGCGCGTTTGTGGCGGCAAAGCCTCACGAAATGGCGGGGCGCGAGATCCTGTTAGTGGACGATGTGTTCACGACTGGCACCACAGTCTCAGAATGTGCGCGCATTTTACGGCGAGCTGGGGCGTCGAAAGTGTATGTAGCCACAGTAGCGCGGACATTGAAGGCTGAGGCTCAGCATGCCATGCGGGAGTCTGAGACGGAAACGCGGTTAACCATGGCGGCCGCCGGGTAAGAATCACGTGGGGACAGCCGCCC
>PLBX01000174.1 GCA_003135495.1 Acidobacteriaceae bacterium
AAGGTGGCCGCCGCCGGTGTCAACCGACCCGACGTGATGCAGCGTCGCGGCCAGTATCCGCCGCCGCCCGGCGCGTCGCCGATCATGGGACTGGAGGTGGCCGGTGAGGTGATCGAGGGCGCGGGACGCTGGAAGCCGGGCGACCGGGTCTGCGCTTTGTTGGGCGGCGGCGGCTACGCCGAGCGCGCGGTCTGCGACGCCCGCCATGCGCTGCCGATCCCGGGGGGCCTGACCGCCGTCGAGGCCGCCGCGCTGCCCGAGACCGTGTTCACCGTCTACGCCAACGTCTTCGAGGGCGGCTCGCTGAAGGCCGGCGAGACCCTGCTGGTGCACGGCGCCACCTCCGGCATCGGCGTCGCCGCCATCGCTCCATATCGCGGAAGCCGCAGCCGGAAGCTCGCGCCATGCCCGCTATCGCTCTCCGCCTCGATCGAGCCGCCATGCTGCGCGACAATGCGCTGGCAGACCGCGAGACCGAGACCCGAGCTGCCCGGGCGGGTGCTGAATCCGGCTTCGAAAATTCGCGGCAGGTCCTGCGGCGCGATGCCGGGACCGGTATCGCAAACCTCAATCTCAATGCCGTCGGCGATCTCCCTCGATAAGGCCGATCCCCTTTCCACCCCGCGAATCGAAAGCCATCCCCCATCCGCCATAAAGCGAAAAGAATTGAGCGCGAGGTTCAGCAGCACCTGTTCCAACCGATGCCGGTCGGCGGGAATCGTGATCCCGTGAAGACCGTTGATCAGTTGCATCTCGACTCGCGCCTGCCGGGCGAGCGGCAGCAGAAAGTCATAGGCCCAGTCGAGGAGTTCCCCGGCGTCGATGGCAGCGAGTTCGGGCGGCGGCGTACTGTGCAGATGCAACACGTTGTTGACAGTCGCCGAAAGCGTCCGCAGGCCGGCCTGCACATGTTCAATCCAGCGGTGGCTCTCGCCTTCCAGATTCGCCTCCGCCAAAAGGCCCGCGAAAAGTTCCAGGCTGCCCAGCGGATTTCGGATTTCATGGGCCAGCAGCGCCGACATTTCGATCAGCGCCTGCTGCCGCCGCAATTGCTCACGGTCCTGCTCCAGCCTCTTCGCTTCGCTCACGTCGCGCAGAATGAAAACCGAAGTCGGGCCAGCATCGCTCTCCTCCAGCCAGGCGTGTCGAATCGCAACCCAGCAGAAATTTCTTTCCCCGGAATCGGCAGGCGGCAGCTCCGTCTCTTCTCCCGTCCGTCGCGCCCGCTCCATGGCCTGCCAGAGCGCGGGTGGCAACGACTCAACTTTTTCAAAGCTGCCGCCGGCCAGCCGAACGGCCTCCGGATTCAGAACACATATTTGTGGTGGGCCAGCGTCCGCTCCAATTCCGGTGCCGCTTTCACCACCCTGCCTCGCCTCGATCACCAGCACGCCACAGGGCAGGCCTTCCAGTATTCGGCGCAGCCGCTCCCGAATGCGCCTGTTTTCTTCCAGGCTCGATGCCAGGTCCCGGTTTGTGACCTCGAGATCCTGACGCAACTGCGCTACCTGACTTTGAAGCTGCCCATAGGCGCGCTCCAGCGAACCAGCCGCTTCCGTGAAGGACGCAAACGCTCTCGCCAGCGGATGTTCCTGCTCCCGCACCGATCCCTGCGGCAGTGGAAAAGAGGTTGACATGAGGATGAACAAGCAAGGAGCGTGCCAAGCCCGGCATAAATTGCCTTAGAAACGTCTCACGTGGAGCACCAGACGGGGTGGTCCTGTCGTTTGCGGTTTTTAGTTTCAGGCGTCCGGTGTTACATCGACGGCGATTATGAACGACGATCGCCAACCGCAATTATCAAACAACGACCCTCGACGCCGACCCTTGCCGTGCCCACCTTAGCGCACTGCCGAGTAACTCGAATCGCCCAGCATTAGATGTTCTGGACGAATCAACATGCCGCCTTCCACCAAAATCAGAGCGCGTTCAATCACATTCTGCAACTCCCGAACGTTTCCCGCCCAAGCCTGTGCTCCAAGCAGTTGCAGGGCCGCAAGCGATATCTGCGGCACCGGATGCCGCTCCGTATATTTTTTAATAAAATGCGCGGCCAGTTGGGCAACGTCTTCCCCGCGTTCCCGCAACGGCGGAACTTCCAGCGGAAAGCCGCAAAGACGGTAATACAAATCTTCGCGAAACTTTTGTTCGCGCACCAGGCTGGGCAGATGCGCATTGGTAGCGGAGATGATGCGCGCATCGACGCGCACGATATCCGCGCTGCCCAGGCGTTGCAGTTCCTTTTGCTCCAGAAAGCGAAGCAGCTTGGGCTGCAGGCTCAAGGGCATCTCGCCAATCTCGTCGAGAAAAAGCGTCCCGCCATGCGCCGCCTGAATCCTTCCGCCATACGCCTGCATGGCTCCCGTAAACGCTCCCCGCGCATAGCCGAAGAGCTCCGCTTCCAGCAGAGTTTCCGGGATGGCTGCACAATTGACAACGATAAAAGCGCGAGCAGCGCGCGGGCTTAATTGATGGAGCGCGCGGGCAAAGACCTCCTTGCCACAGCCCGTCGGCCCGCTAATCAGTACCGTAGTGTTGCGCGGCGCGAGAAGGCGCGCCAAACGGTACACCGGTTGCATGATTGCCGAATCCCCGATCATTCCGGGCAGGGGATCCGCCAGCATCATCTGGGCTGGACGACTCGCCGCAAACCTTTCCTCTTCCGTCTCGTCTTCAACATTTTTGTCCGGCAGCAGAATGGCGCTTCCACTTTCCAGTTGCGCCGCCGCATCTTGAGTTGGTGACCCACTCCAACTTTGCAAAGACAGATCCTCTTCGCACACCTGCCCCGCTTGCCCGGTCTCCTCAGCGTCCAGCATGACGACTTCGATCTCCGGATAACGCTGCCGAACCGTAAGACTCAGTTCCTCGGCATCAAGATCGGGAAGCCGGCGGTCCAGGAAGAGAACCTGCCATGAACCGCTCTCCAAATGACCGAGCGCCTCGGCCCCTCCACTGGCCTGCTCAAAGCGCCGGACCGGAGAACGCAGACTTTCGAGTACGCGCTGACGTACCACAGTGCTGGGACTCGCGATTAGGACATGGTTGCCATAGGTGTGCGGCACCGGAAAACTATTCGGCATCGGATAACTCGTCATGCAACTTATTTGAACTGGATTTGATTAGAAGCAGATTAGATAAAGATTAGAAACTTCTGAGGAAAGGAAACGATGGTGTGTCACACGAGGCAATTTTTGCTTTACAAAGAACTCAACTCGTAGGCGTAAGGCATTTTCTGCCGAGCAACTTGCGACAACCATGCGTGGCGGCGGACGAATGCGTCCGTCCCTACTTGGCCAACAAGAGCTTTTTCATTCCACGATAGCCAGCGTATCGCCCGGATTCACCGCCGCGCCTGCCACCGCCAATATTTCCTTCACAGTCCCTTTCTTAGGCGACTTGATTTCATTTTGCATTTTCATCGCTTCGACCACCACTACGCCCTGCCCGGCTTCGACCTCGCCATTTTCTTCGACCAGCACCCGAACCACGCGCCCCGGCATCGGCGCCAGAATTTTTACCGCGCCCTTTTCATCTATCGCAGCTTTCTGTCGCGAGCGCAGCGAGCGCGGACCGCGTAACTCCACCGCAAAGCGGCTGCTGCCTACCCATAAGTGAAGGTCAGTAGCAGTCTGTTCCCGTTTGATTTCGTAAGAGCGCCCGTCGACTAGCAGAGAAAGGACATTGCTCCGCGGGATCAGCGCATCAACATTGACGGACCTTCCATCGAGACGGCACTTCCACCCTGCATCGCCTCGTTCCAGTTCCAGCCGATGAGGCTTGTGGCCCGCCTTACCGCCTACTAACACTTCAAAAATCATGAGAGCATCAACCTGCAATCAGTCGCGTTCAAAGATAATCTTTGTTCTCGCGGTGAAAGTGACAAACCACAAAAGTTAGCGCAACCCTTCCGAGCGCGCTTTTTGTTTCCATCGCGATGGCGCTTCCTCAGACCGCGTCCTGCTCTTATCGCCATTGGGCGTCACAGGCGAAGTCGGATCGAGTACCGCGAACATGCCAGCAGCAATCGCTGCGATCGTCTCCTGCTCTTGCATCTCATCTTCTGGCGCGCCAGAAACAGTCGCCGGATCAGACTTTGCCAGCAGTCGATCGAGATAGCCGGTGTCGAGTTTTCCCGCCCGAAAATCGGGGTCGCTGAGAATGCGCTGGAATAGCGAAATATTGGTCTTAATGCCGGCCACAAAATATTCGTAAAGCGCTCGCTCGAGACGCATGATGGTCTGCTGCCGGTCGCTCCCATATCCAATGATCTTCGCCAGCAGCGGGTCGTAATCGATCGGAACCGTCCACCCCTCATACATTCCGCTGTCGCGCCGTATGCCCGGCCCCGAGGGTTGTAACAGGACCGTAATCTTGCCCGGGCTCGGAAAATAATTATTGTCAGGATCTTCCGCGTAAATCCTGCATTCGATGGCGTGCCCTCGTATCGCCACATCGGACTGCTTGAAAGGCATACGCTCTCCCGCCGCAATCCGAATCTGCAGGTGCACAAGATCAAGTCCCGTAGTTAACTCGGTCACCGGATGTTCCACCTGCAACCGGGTATTCATCTCGAGAAAATAGAAATTCTTTTGCTGGTCGACCAGAAATTCCACCGTCCCTGCATTCGTGTAGTTGGCAGCCTGCGCCACTTTCACCGCGACTTCGCCCATGCGCCGCCGCATCTCAGGATCAACGATGGAGGATGGCGCCTCCTCTAGAACTTTCTGATGGCGGCGCTGAATCGAGCATTCGCGCTCTCCGAGCCACAAAGTATTGCCATGCTCATCGGCCAGAATCTGCATTTCAATGTGGCGAGGATTGATGATCGCCTTCTCTATATAGA
Source organism: Acidobacteriaceae bacterium (assembly GCA_003135495.1). Taxonomy (GTDB): domain Bacteria; phylum Acidobacteriota; class Terriglobia; order Terriglobales; family Acidobacteriaceae; genus Acidiflorens. The sequence goes on from PLBX01000174.1 coordinate 4,847, forward strand.
CTTCGCTGTCACCGAAAGAACGTTGCGCCTCGCTCTTGGCTGATTCGAGCGCGGAGCGCAATTCCTGACGCGTGTGCACCAGCCTCATGCCTTTTCCGCCGCCGCCAGCCGCGGCCTTCAGCATCACCGGATAGCCGATGCCTTTCGCAACCTGTTCGCCTTCCTCGGCAGACACTAAGCCACGCGAAGTTCCCGGAACAAATGGCACTCCTGCTTTTTCCATTTGCTGGCGGGCACTGGTTTTCGATCCCATTAACTTCATGGAGTGCGGACTGGGGCCGATAAATTTCACGCCCGCATCGGCGCAGGCTTCGGCGAATTTGGCATTCTCGGACAAAAAACCGTAGCCGGGATGAATGGCTTCCGCTCCAGAGCGTTTTGCTGCATCGAGAATTTTATCCATCCGCAAATAGGATTCCGCTGCGGGCGCCGGTCCAATGGCATAGGCTTCGTCGGATTTGCGGACATGCAGAGAAGAGCGATCGACATCGGAGTAAACCGCAACCGCCGCGATACCCATCTCGCGGCAGGCACGAATGATGCGCACAGCAATCTCTCCGCGATTGGCGATCAGAATCTTCTTGAACATATAGACAAGTCGCAGCGAACCCGCGCTGTGCCGCCACGATTTTACATGCGGGATCGAGTAATGTGCAGGCAGCAAATCACAGGATAATGTGATGCTGCTCTGTCGCAGAAATCGCCAGATGGGATGAGAAGGCGCACCAGTGTGCTGGGCTGGAATCGGCGCCTGACCTAGGGTAATGAGGTTCTGGGGTGCGTCGGCTGTTTTACAAATGTTAGCCACTCCGTTGCCAGGCGATGAGACGGCAGCCAACCAGCGGGGATCTGATCGGCGGGAGCGGGAACTCCCACCTGGGTGGCGGCCTGCGGGCAACGTCAGGTCATAGCGACAGGGGCCAACAAAAGTCTCGTTCTGCAGCGGAGTAACGGTGGTTTGAAAGGACTGGCCTTGGGCGAGCGACGTCAATACCATTAAACCAATCGGAATCCAGCGCACGAGTAGCTCCTGTTGAACGACTCTGTGATAGTAATCACTGTTCCTCGCATCCGTTCAGCGAAAAAACAAAGGGACCGGGCAAAGCCCAGTCCCCACATAGCAAACTAACTTATTCTAAACTTACTTACTGGTTCTGATCTTACTTATTCTGATCCACGACGATCGCGCCGCCAGGCTGCTTTTCTGCCTTAGCCTTCTTGGTGGCCATCGTTTTATCGACCCACTCATCGGCCGTCTTCAGATCCGCTGAACGCGCTGCCGGATCGGTGCATTGAATGTCGGCGCGCTCACGGTACATCAGGTTCAGGTACGCCATAGCATCGTCATAATCCGGACGAAGCTGCAACGCCTTGGTCAAATTATCAATGCCTTCCTGAACCGCAGCAGTATTTTTGTCCTTCATTGCCGCGCAGACTTTCTTATCTTTCGCGGGAAGGGAATCCTCCGGCTTCATTGCGAGTTTGGCGCGCTCTTCCTGCCGGGGTACGTAGGTTTGGGTCCAGTCGATCACAGCAACTGAGTAGTATGGCTCGGGATCATTCGGATCGGCTTCTGAGGCCTTCTTGTAGTACTGTTTGGCCAGATCGAATTTTTTCTGCTGCAAATAAAGATAAGCGATGCCCTTAATGCTGTTGATGTTCTTCGGATCTTTCTCCAGCACTTGCTTATATTCGTCAATGGCCTGCTCCGCAAAGCGATTATTGTCCGGAGTATCGGCGCCGGGAATATATTGCTGTGCAAAAGCGGTAGCCAGATAAAGGCGGGCATTAATAAGCGACGGATCGAGCGCTACTGCTTGCTGAAAGTGATCGATCGCCTGCTCAAATTTTGAATTCTTATACGCCTGCACGCCCTTGTTGAGATGATCGCGGGCCTTAAGCTTACTGCAACCGGTGCTGGAAAGTATTGCCAGCGCGGCGGCCAAAACCACCAACAGCCTGTAAGTCGTTTTCATTGCTTTATGAATCTCCCTTGAAGCTTGCAAAAATGATGCTGTAATGGAGAGCCGGGCGTCCCCGCCCGGCAAGGCGAGCGAAAGGCCCGCCCTCCACCATAAAGATTCTAACCACCCGCTTCGATCTTCGCCGTGATCAGGCCAACTTTGTCGACGCCCGCCGAATGGGCAATATCGATCACGCTGGCAACATCGGCGAAAGGCACATTGTCATCGCCCTTCACGAACATGACCTTCTCAGCGCGCGTCTTAAAAATATCTTCCAATCGACCCTGCAGCGTTTCCCAAGTGGCGTCATCCTGATTAATCTTCAGGCCCGGCGGGTTCCCCGCTCCGTGATCAATCAATTGCACCACGATCGTCCGGTCCGGCGGCGGCGGCTGCTTCTGCTGATCCTTCGGCGGAGGCTGCGGCACCAACGCGTCCAGTCCCTTTGGCGTCAGCGGCGTAATTACCATGAAGATGATGAGCAGCACCAGCAACACGTCGATCAGCGGCGTGACGTTCATGTTCGCGTTTTGGCCCCCTTTGGGGCCGACTGCCATAGACATAATCGATCTCCTCTACTGCTATCGCTTCCTTATTGTCATTGCCCGCCGGTCGGCGGCGGGTTTGTCCCGGATGGAGGCGTCATGCTCCCGGGTTTCTTCTGATCGGTTAATAAACCAAGCTGATCTACTCCTGCCGCCCGGACATTGTCGACCACTTCAACCACCCAGCCAAACTTCGCCCGGGCATCGGCCTTAAGGAAGACTCGTTTGTCAGTCCGATTGGTCAACTTGTCCTTAATCTTTTGCGTTAGGTCGTCCGGCTTCACAAGATCCGTGCCAAAGAAGACCTTGTCATCGCGCGTGATCGCAACCTGCAACGCGTCTTCTTTATCAGCATCATGCATGTCCGTGGGATTGTTGACCTTGGCCATATCCACCGGCATCCCGTGCTGCAACATGGGAGTGACCACCATGAAGATGATCAGCANNATGAAAATGATCAGCAGCACCAACATCACGTCCACCATCGGCGTCACATTGATGTCGGAGGTTACGTTTGCTGCTTCGTTTCGCTTCGCTAATGCCATTGAATTCCGTCTCCTGCTTACGCTCGCGTCGCTCCGCATCCCATGCATCTATTCGGTGGAGAGCCGGGCGTCCCCGCCCGGCGGACGGGCGAAACGCCCGTCCCTCCACAACCTCAGCAACTCATGGGTACTCTGCTGTTTTGCAACTTTACGAACGGCGCATGCTGCGGCGCTTTAGGAAGTAATCGATCAATTCGCTGGACGAGTTATCCATCTCCACGTCAAACGCTTCCACGCGACCGGTTAAATAGTTGAACATCATGACCGCCGGGATGGCTACGAACAGACCTACTGCCGTCGTCACGAGCGCTTCAGAAATACCGCCTGCGACTGCTGCCAGGCCGGTTGCCTTTTCCTTGGCGATACCGTTAAACGCGTTCAGAATGCCGACCACCGTTCCGAACAGTCCCACGA
>PLBX01000461.1 GCA_003135495.1 Acidobacteriaceae bacterium
GTTAAGCGGAATGGTTTTTGTTCAGACACGTGGAGATTGTACAGCGAGGCAACTTGCGGGGGCTGAATGCTGATTGCGCGGACACTCCTGTCCGCGATGGGATGGAACAAATTCAAAGGCAGCGGGCGAGGGCGCCCGCTCCACACGGAATCTGGTAGGCTTTTAGACCTATGCGCCTTTTAAGTTTGGTTTTTCTGGTCGCTGCGGTTGGTTGCGTGTTTGCTCAGAACGTCAAACCTGTCGCTGGCCGGGTTGCGGATCAGAATGCTCTTTTTGAGGAGCAGTATGAATCGGATCTGCGGAACTTTCCGGAACGCGCTACGGCGTTCGGCGATTATCGTTATAACGACAAGCTGGCAGAGTACTCGATCGCAGCCATTGTTCAGCGGAACAAGACTAATCAGGATTTTCTAGCGCGACTACAGGCGATTCCGAGCAAGGGATTCTCGGAGCAGGATCAACTCTCACATGATCTTCTGGTGCGCGTGCTGCAGCAGCGCATTGCCGATTTCAATCTCAAAGAGTATGAGATGCCGATCAACCAGCAGAATGGCGTTCATACCAGCCTTGCCGATTTGCCGCTGTCTGTGCCTTTTGATTCGGTCAAGCATTACGAAGATTACATTGCCCGGCTGCATCAGATTTCGCGAGTGCTGAGCCAGACTACTGAAGTGTTGCGCGCGGGCATGAAGGACAAGTTGATGCCGGTTCGATTTCTGATTGAGAAACTTCCGGTGCAGTGCCAGGGAATTATCGATGCCGATCCTTTTTTGATTCCGACGAAGAAGTATCCGGCCAGCATTTCGGCGGAAGATCAGAAGCGGTTGACACAGCAGATCACTGACGCTATCAACGCCGATGTTATTCCTGCTTACAAGTCATTTGCGGATTTTTTGCGGACGGTGTATGCGCTGGAGGGACGGACCACGCTCTCTATCACGTCGCTGCCCGATGGGCAGAAGCGGTACGAAAATGATATCTATGCGCGGACTACTACGCGCCTGACGCCGGATGAGATTCATCAAATTGGGCTGCGCGAGATCGACCGCATTGAGGGCGAGATGACTCGCATCGCGAAGAAAGAAGGCTTCGCGGATCTTGCTGCTTTCCGTGCGTCTCTGAAAACGAATCCCAAGTATGTTCCGAAGTCTTCGGAGCAGATCCTTGATGATTTCCGCCATTACATCGCGCAGATGGAGCCGAAGCTGCCGCAGTTGTTTACGTTGCTTCCGAAGTCTCCCGTGACCGTGGAGGCGATACCGGCGTTTCAGTCGGCGGCGGCCACGCATTATGTTACGGGTACTCCGGATGGGAAGCGGCCGGGGCGGGTGGTGGTGGCGACTTCTGACTTTGCGCAGCGGTCGTTGATCGACGATGAAGCGATTGCCTATCACGAGGGCATTCCGGGGCATCACATGCAGCTTTCGGTGCAGCAGCAACTCACCGGATTGCCGAAGTTCCGTCTGCATGGGCTCGGCTTTAATGCGTATATCGAAGGCTGGGCTTTGTACGCAGAGCAACTGGGAAAAGAAGTAGGGTTCTATCAGGATCCGGTTTCGGATTATGGGCGGCTGTCTTCTGAACTGTTTCGCGCGGTGCGGCTGGTGGTGGATACAGGGATTCACTCCAAGGGATGGAGCCGCGATCAGGTCGTAGATTTCTTCCGCAAATCTGGAGCGGTTGATGAGCCTACGATCCAGTCTGAAACTGATCGCTATATTGCGTGGCCGGCGCAGGCGCTGAGTTATAAGTTGGGGCAGCTTAAGATTCGCGAGCTTCGAGAGCGTGCGCAGAAAGAACTGGGGCCGAAGTTTGACATCCGCAAATTTCACGATGAGATGCTGGACGGCGGAACTTTGCCGCTCGATCTTCTGGAGGCTCGGACGGATAAATGGATTGCGCAGCAGAAGGCGAGATGACGGGTCGAGAGTATCCGCAAGTGCTTTGACCACTGAGAGCACTAAGGTTCACGAAGGAAACGGGCCCGCGATTTCAACTTTTATTTCAAACCGACTTGCGTGATCTGCAAATCGGGGTAGGCATGGTTCCACTGAGCGGAGATGTTCTCGAAAGTCAGGCGGAATTTGTCGCTTTGGCCGGGGGCTAGCGGCGCGGCGGTTAGGTCGACGGCTTCATCGTAAGGTCCGCCGGTACGAAGGACGCGGATGGCGTTTTCCTCCCGTTGCGCGGTTTGTCCCAACTCATCTTTGAAGGTGATCTGGACGACTGCGTGAGTTACGGTTTTGTCTCCTGTGTTGGTGATTGTGCCGTCGATATAGCTGACGGTTGCTCCTACAAAATTTTGGGCGGCGCTGGTCTGTAAGTCTGAGAATTTCAGGTTTGCGGCATAGGCTGGGGGAGGCGCGGGCTTTTTTTGTTCGCTGCGCAAAATCAAGGCGAGCACGCCGACTATAACTCCTACGATTACGATTCCGATGAGAATGGGACGGACGGCGGACGATTCTTTTTCGGTGGTGGGATTTATATTCGGATCGAGCAGGCCATCCATGGCGGGATTGTACTACTGCGGCGAGTTTGGGAATGCAAGGTGCGAGTTGGCTTTGTCGTTGGATTTGCAGATCATTTGATCGGCAGACCATCGGATTGGCAGATCGCCGGATCGGCAGATCACCGGCTGACGCGATAGTTGTCGTAATCGATGGTCAAGGTGGCGCGGCCCCCGAGCCGGATGTAGCTCACAGACTCGTTGCGTTTGGGGAGCCAGAAATCTCCTACCTTGGTGTACTCGTGATGGATGTCGTTTTTCTTGGTCCAGAATGAAGGATTTTGAGCGGGCTCGGCGTCGATCCGGGTGACGGCAAAGTCGGTTCCATCAATCCAAACTTTCCCGCGATAAAGATATTTGCTCTTATTTTTAGGCTCGACGGTGAGGACATACTGGCTGCCCGTGTTGGTGCGTTCGAAGGCGGTTAGGGACATATCGTAGTTGTTGCGGTTGAGAAGAGTGCGGGCGCGCATTTCCGGCTCGGAAGCCTCTTTTTCGCTCTCCAGCAGCCGTTTAAAGACGCGATCAATGATCAGTTTCGATCCGGATTGGGAGAGGACTTTGAAAGTCTTGGTGGAAGGCCGGTCGTAAGTGGCGTCGACGGTCATCTGGGCCTCTCGATCACCGGGAAACCCGTGATAGACAAGGCGATAATTGCGGGTGCACTGATAGTGCCTCAATGCCCTGGCGCGCTCGGCATCTTTACGAACCAGATTGTCGATAACCTGATTTACGGGTAGCGGAGCATTGGTGATTGAGGGGGGCAAGGAAGGCAAGGAATAAGAGTCAGAGCCTGCGCCCACAGTGCTTACTACTATCAAAGTAAGGAGAAATCCCAGTGGATTCTGAGTCAATGTCAGTATTGAAGATAAGAGTACCGGCATACATCATCCTTAAGAAGGCTAGCTTACCACTTCAATAGGCTGGCCTTGGATTGGACGGAGTCAGCGGACGGGAGGCAGGGCGATGTTTATGAAGCCTAAACAATTACTTGCGGAAAATAGTGGATCGCCACATAATGCTGGCGGCGATAATAATTGTTTCCGTGTCGTGATGCACAAGGAGCCTCCCCCCATGTGGATTCGCGAGAGCGATGAACGTGTCCAATTAAACTGGGTCGCGATCGTTTCTGTCACGACCTCCGCAGCGGTTAGCGTCGCTATCTGGGCGGGTATTTTTCATGTCGTCTCGCGCTACCTTAAATGAGGATAACTCGTGGAAATGGCGGGTGATGAGGGAAGAAGCTCCCGCGGCTTCCCTAAATCGGACTAAATTATCGGTCGTAATGCAATAACGAGAAGACGTCGTAATTTGCCAACCTTTCGCGTCCTTTCAGGAAATCCAACTCAACTACAAAAGCCAGACCTGCGATTCGGGCTCCTAATTGGCTGGCAAGGTCGGCAGTGGCGGCGGCGGTGCCTCCGGTGGCCAAGAGATCGTCGACAATCAGAATGCGCTGGCCTTTTTGGATCGCATCTTTGTGGATTTCCAAGGCGTTGCTGCCGTATTCCAGCTCGTAGCTAATTTTCAAGGTCTCGGCGGGCAGTTTTCCGGGCTTGCGGACAGGAACGAATCCGGCATTTAGCCGGTAGGCGAGGGCCGGACCGAAGATGAATCCGCGGGCCTCCATGCCCAGGACGAGATCGATCTCTTTGCCGATGTAGTGTTCGGAGAGGGCATCGATCAAACGCGCGAAGCCGAGTTTGTCTCTAAGGAGCGTCGTGATGTCATAGAAGAGGATGCCTTTTTTGGGGAAGTCGGGCACCTCGCGGATAAGCTTCTTCAGCCCGTCACAAACAGCTGCGCTGGGCTGGGTTTTCGTTGGTGAGGTCTTCGTCTTCATCATCATCTTCGTCATCATCTTAATCTTGCGTTTAGGATCCTCGAACTTGAAATGAATTGAGTCCAGCGACGAGCTCGGATTCCAACTCTTCGACATGGTCAACTCGTGCCGCCCTGGGACCTTCCTGCAGGCGGGAGCGCAAGCCTAACAGTTGCACGTGCGATCCCATGGCCAGGACTTCAACGCTGCCGTCCGGATTATTGCGGACCCATCCGGAAACCTGGAGGATGTGGGCCTCGCGCTCGACGAACCAGCGGAAGCCAACGCCTTGGACACGTCCGCGGACGAGGAAGCGGCGGGCTTGGGCTGGAGATTTGTCGATAGAAGGCATTTTAATTGCGGAGGTCAGAGGTTAGAGGTCAGATTG
>PLBX01000361.1:0-3090 GCA_003135495.1 Acidobacteriaceae bacterium
GAGAAGGCGACTTCGAATATCTGTACCAACCAGGCGCTTGTCGCATTGATGGTTAATATTTTCATGACCGTGTACGGCAAGGTTGGTTTGCGGGAATTGGCGAAGCAAAATCTGGCGAAGACGGCATATGCCGCGGGCCAGTTTGGCAAGAATGCCAATGTCANNTGAAAAAGTTTTATCCCGAACTGGGCAATGCGGCGCTGTGGTGCTGCACGGAATTAACTACGCGATCCATGATCGACACGGCGGCTGGGCTTATCGCCGAGAGCGACGGCTCGGAGCAGAACTCAAAACAAAGTTCACAAAAGAGTTCAAAACAAAGTTCGGACAAAAGTTCAAAGCGAAGTAAAAGCAAGAAACATTCCGAGCCTGAGGAGGTGGCGCGATGACAACGAAGCATGTAACTCGCAAGGCCACTCGTCACGTCAACCAAAACGAAGGCCTGATTTTCGAAAAGTCGTCGCCGGGAAAGGCGGCGTGGAAGTTGCCGCCGCTCGATGTNNATGCCGGAAGTGAGCGAGATCGAAATCATTCGCCACTTCACGCGGCTGTCGACGTGGAACTACGCCATTGATCTCGGAATGTATCCGCTCGGTTCCTGCACCATGAAATACAACCCGCGCGTAAACGAGTTTGTTGCGCGCGTCGAAGGCCTCGCCAACGGGCATCCCTATCAGGCCGAGAAGATTTCGCAAGGCGCTCTCCGCATCATGCAGACCTTGAGCGAGTGCCTGCTCGAGATTACCGGCATGGATGCGATCACACTGCAACCCGCTGCCGGCGCGCAAGGCGAGCTGACTGGGTTGCTGATGGTTCGTGCGTATCACGAGTCCAAAGGAAATGCGCGAAAGAAAATTCTGATTCCGGATTCTGCCCATGGCACGAATCCCGCGACGGCCGCCACGGTTGGCTATGCTGTTGAGAATTTGAAATCGAACAGCCGCGGCATGGTTGACGTGGCAGCCCTTGCGGCGCAGATGAATGAAGATGTCGCGGCGCTCATGGTCACCAATCCAAATACGCTGGGCATTTTTGAACAGGAGATACACAAGATCGCCGACCTGATGCACGAAAAAGGCGGCTTGCTCTACATGGACGGCGCAAACATGAATGCGCTGGTCGGGAAGACGCGCCCTGGAGATTTCGGCGTCGATGTCATGCATCTCAATCTGCATAAAACTTTTTCTACTCCGCATGGCGGAGGTGGTCCAGGATCGGGACCAGTTGCGGTAAAGAAAATTCTGGCGCCGTTTTTGCCGACACCGGTTGTGATCACCAAGCCGGACGGCACGCTGGGTTTCGAATACAACCGCCCGCAATCGGTCGGACGCGTGCGCGCGTTCTACGGAAATTTCGGAATGTTCATTCGCGCGCTGGCTTACATTTTTGCCAACGGCCCCGATGGCCTAAGGCAGACAACCGAAGATGCCGTGCTCAATGCGAATTACATTCGCAAAGGGCTGGAGGGAACCTTCGACCTTCCGTACGACACGCCCTCGATGCACGAAGTTGTCTTCAGCGACAAACTACAGTCGAAAAAAGGCGTGAAGACGATGGACCTGGCAAAACGCCTGATCGATTACGGCTTCCATCCTTATACGACGGCGTTTCCGCTGATCGTTCCGGGCGCGCTGATGATCGAGCCGACCGAGAGCGAGCCGAAAGAAGAATTGGATCTCTTCATCGAAGCCATGAAGTCAATTGCGGAAGAGGTGGAAGAAGATCCGCAGTACGTTCTTGATGCTCCGCACAACACGCGCATTTCGCGTTTGGATGAGACGGCGGCGGCGCGCAAACCGGTGCTGCGCTGGAAGCCGGGGGCTTAGTCCGTGTGGGGACGGGCGCCCTCGCCTGTCCACGTCGAGCAAAGCTCGGCCGCAGACCGCTCCCAGCCTCCAATGCCGTTATCTCGAATCGTGCATCGCTGGAGCGATGTCTGATTACGAATCTCCGCGCCTTGCTAGAATCACATAAGCCCAAACCCATGTCTGACGATCCAGCCAGCCCCGCAACCGCCCGCGAACGAGCCGAACACCACTACTACGCCGCGCTCGACCTGGTTCTGGAAGGGCATCACGAGCGGGCGGTTGAAGAGTACCGGCGGGCGGTGGCGGCTGATCCTCAGTTCACTGACGCGCTGCATGGGCTGAGCCGGGCTTTGCAGGATCTTCAGCGCTTCGACGAAGCCATTGAAACTTCCAAGCAAATTTCAGAGATCGATCCTGACGACATTCTTGCGCACACCAGCCTTTCGATTCTGTATCAGAAGAAGGGAATGGTGCCGGAGGCCGAGGCAGAGGGAAATAAGGCTCGCGTGCTGGGTTGGAAGCAGCAGTTGAAGAAGGGTAGCGGGTAAGGGTGATCCCTCCGACGGCTGAAGCCCTAAGTATTTTAGCCGTTGCGGCGTCGGCTGAACGAAGACCTCTTGCCCTCCGCGGGGACGGACGAATGCGTCCGTCCCTACGTGACGGCTGAGCTTTACGCGAATCTCACTTTCACGTCGGGCCCTTTGTCTAGATGGACGCTCTCGATGAAGCGGACTCTGCCGGTTTTCAGGGTCAGGATTACGGAGGAAGTCCTTGTGCCTTCGCCGAAGAAGCGCACGCCTTTTAGCAATGCGCCTTCGGTCACTCCGGTAGCCGCAAAAATCAATTGTTTTCCCGGGGCCAGGTCTTCGGCTTCGTAGACTTTTTTTCCGTCTTTGATGCCCATCTTTGCGATTCGTTCTTCGAGTTCAGGCTTGTCGATGATTAGTCGTCCCTGCATGTAACCATTCAGGCAGCGAATGGCTGCCGCAGTGATTACGCCTTCGGGAGCGCCGCCAGAACCCATGACTGCGTGCACGCCCGTGCCGATCACTGCAGCGGCGATGCCGGCAGAAAGATCGCCGTCACCGATCAGGCGGATGCGCGCTCCGGCTTTGCGAATGTCGGTGATTAATTTCTCGTGACGGGGACGGTCGAGCACGACTATTACCAGGTCCTCCACGCCGCGATGCAGGCGGCGCGCGATGTTTTTTAAGTTCACGGACACCGGAGCGTCAAGATCGACCGCATTCTTGCACGATGGCCCGACGACGATTTTTTCCAT
>PLBX01000361.1:3112-20501 GCA_003135495.1 Acidobacteriaceae bacterium
CGCTCGCCCTCGCCGATGACGATGGTGCCGTGCATGGGGACAGTGTCCATGGTTTGGCGCATGGCCTCGGTGGCCACCTGATCACTAAGTGGACGATCTCCCTGGCCCATGGTGCGCGCCGATTCGATTGCCGCATTCTCCACCACGCGCAAAAATTCCAGCGCCAGATCACTTTCCAGGTTGTCTCCGAAATTCTTGGCACGCGGTTCAGTCCGGGTTTGGATGTTCATTGAGTCTCCGAAATAAAATTGCGACTCTGCAATATATTCCCTTGCAGGCGAAGATGGAAGTGCATGGATCACCTTAGTTCGATTGGGATTTTGCTGGTGCAGGGTGCAAGGAGAAGGGCCGGGCGGGGACGCCCGGCGCTCCATCCTTCGATGGCTCGCCCGCATTTTTCGAACGCACACCGTCTGCTAATCCCGGCGAAATATAAAGAGCTGATGGGCTGGTGGCTTCCGCGTGTTTGCGATGCGATGACTGCATCAATTAGCACCTAATCCAGTCGTATCGCTTAGGTGTGACACGGGCGGAGCAAGAAGAGGCTATGAATGTAGCGCTCGTGGTTGGCGGGAGCATTGTAATCCCGCATATGCGGCTTGCGTATGAGTTGCTGACGGAGCTCTATTCCATGTGAGGTTGATTGCCGGCAAGCGGCCGGGCTAGCGGGAAAAGGGTCTGGGTGCTTGGAAAGCGTGAGGGAGTTAGCAGAAATTCTCTATTTGCGATGCCAAAACTGAAGGTGAGGTAGTGTGCCCGAAACCCTTCCTTGGTGTTAGAGGGGTCCGGAAACCTTCCCCGTTTTCCGAACCCCTCGCTTACTGGGCTTACCAGACTCGGTTAGGAGAGGTAAGCAAATCCCGCAAGTGAGTGTGATATTGCTCCCAATCACAGGCAACGTCCATGGAGGAGGTCTGAAGCAATGTGAATTTATCTGAAGAAATTGACATTGCGAGGCTTGACACCGCGAGCCCGACGGAACAGAATTTGTGGCGTCGCAAAAGTCGTTGTGAAGAGCCGGGCACCCCCACCTGGCTGGACCTTCGACTCCGCTCAGGGCAGGCTTGTGATAAGCCAGTTGCTCCACTGAGCCATTCACTGCGTCCGCTGTACCGATCTGGGAGTGTATCTTGCCTGACAAAAGAATTTGTTTCGACGATTTCGAACTCGATTACAGTCGCTTTCAGCTTTGCCGGGCTGGCCATACGATCCGGCTCGAGGGATTGCCCCTGCAATTGCTGATGATGCTGGTCGAGAAAAGAGGCCAGTTGGTTACGCGCGAGGAGATCTCCGAGGAGCTGTGGGGCAAAGACGTTTTCGTGGATGTTGAAGGCGGAATCAACACAGCCATCCGCAAGGTACGGCGGGTGCTCGGGGACGATGCCGACGAACCGCGGTATCTGAAAACTGTGGTTGGCAAGGGGTATCGCTTTGTGGCTCCTGACGCCGAGGAAGATGTTGGCGCGCCTCTTGCTTCCGATAAATTCGCTGTCTCCGCGGAAGAATTAGGGCGGGCCATAATGGCGGCGGCGGGCATAGACCCAGAAAATCCCAGCGGAACGAAAACCTAACCACCCGTAGAGACGGGGCTTGCCCCGTCTCCCTCTCACCTCACACTCAATACGGCCGATCGTTTTACAATTGAAAAATGTCTCGTCTCGAACAGATCGCCGATCTGGAAAAACGCTTTCTTCTTCCCACCTACAACCGATATCCGGTTGCCTTTGAGCGTGGCAGAGGTGTTTTCCTTTACGACTTTGACGGCAAGAAATATCTGGACTTCGTCGCTGGTCTCGGCGTGAACGCGTTGGGGCACGCTCATCCTCGTATCGTAAAAGCGATTCGCGAGCAGGCGGCAAAGCTCGTGCACATATCGAATCTTTATTACAACGAATACCAGGGAAGGCTGGCGGAGCGGCTCTGCCAGCTCTCCGGCCTTGATCGGGCCTTCTTCTCGAATAGCGGGACTGAGGCGATGGAGGGAGCCATTAAACTCGCGCGCCTTGCCGCGCACAGGGCGGGCGGCGCGGCTAAGTCGCAACCGGTTGCGCTGCAGGGTTCGTATCATGGCAGAACATTTGGCGCCATGTCGCTTACTGGACAGGAAAAGTATCGCAAGGGTTTTGAGCCGATGCTGGAGGAAGTGACGTTCGTCCCCCAGAACGACGTTGAAGGGTTGCGCGCGGCAGTCAACGCCAACACTTGCGCCATCGTGCTGGAACCTATCTTCGGCGAGGGCGGAATCTTGGAATGTTCGGAGGATTTTTTGCGTGCTTGCCGGACATTGGCTGACCAGCACCAGGCGGCCCTCATTTTCGATGAGATTCAATGCGGATTGGGACGCACCGGGAAGTTTTTCGCATTTCAAAGTTTTGGCGTGATGCCTGACATTGTCACGATTGCGAAGCCCATTGCCGCAGGGGTTCCGCTCGGCGCATTTCTCGCGAAAGAACATTTCGCGTCTGCTATTTCTCCCGGACAACACGGCACCACCTTTGGAGGAGGTCCGCTGGCTTGCCGGGTTGGACTTGAATATCTGGCGATTGTCGAAGATGAAAAGCTGCTGGATAACGTCATTAGAGTCGGCGGGCATCTGCATCAACAGCTTCAGGAATTGGTTGCGAAGTACGCTGCGACTCGCGAAGTGCGCGGGCGCGGATTTATTCAGGGGCTGGTGCTCGATGTTCCCGCTCGTCCATTTGTAGAGCAAGGATTAGCGGCAGGCGTGCTGTTCAATGTGACGCAGGATACGGTGCTGCGTTTTTTGCCGCCTTTTCTGCTGCAGGAGAAGCATGTGGATAAGGGCATCAAGGTGCTGAAGAAGTTGCTGGGAAAGAAGCGCGGCAAAGCGAGCCGTGCGATGGCGGAAGCTTCATCATGAGCAACAGCGATCACTTGGAAACGGCATTTGTTACGGCCAAAAAAAGTAGGGGAGCGAAATGCCGCTCCCCAAGAGCGAATAGGCGATACAACGTATAACTCGTCTACGAGTATTTTGTTGCCCACTAAAACTCAACATCCCGAGGAAAAATTTACCTGCGAAAGTGGCCGAAGTATTAACGGCTGTGCCGAAGAGCGTTGGCTCGACTTGCCTGACGGCCGCATGCGCTATCTGAAGGCGGGATCCGGCCCGGCGCTAATTCTGATTCACGGACTGCTGGGATACTCATTTTCCTGGCGATTTGCCATGCCCGCGCTGGCGCGCCATGCGACGGTTTATGCCATCGACAATCTGGGCGCCGGTTTGTCGACCGCGAGCAAGGGGATCGACTACGGCATTCGTGCGACGGCCAGGCGCGTCTTTCAATTTGCTGATGCGATGGGCATACAGCAGTTCGATCTGCTCGGCAGTTCACATGGCGGCGGGGTCGCAATTATGGCGGCCGCAATGAGCGAGCAGGAAAAAAGCTCGCGAGTGCGCCGTTTAATCCTGGTGGCTCCGGTGAATCCATGGTCATCGCACGGCAAACAGCTTGCGCCCTTTATTGGCGGCGCGATGGGCTCTTTTATTTTTCAACATACCGTCGCTCAGTGGCGTTCTCTGGATTATTTATGGCTGAGCCGCATGTTTGGCGACATTACAAAAATTCCTCCCGATTCGCTCCAGGGATACCGCATACCGGTTCTGGAAAATAATGCGCTCGATTATGGCTCGCAGGTCGTAAAAAGTTGGACGGCGGACATGGCCGCGCTGGAAACGGCTTTGCCGAAGATTCGCGATATTCGAACGCTTCTGATGTGGGGAACGAAAGACCGCGCAGTTGCTTTCCGCTCCGCCGAGCGGTTGCGGCGAAATTTTCGCGATGCGCGCTTAGTGACGTTCGAAGGCGTAGGGCATCTGCCGTATGAAGAGGCTTCGGAGGAATTCAACAGCGCGCTGATTGATTTTTTATATGGGGTTTCTACGTCTTAGCTGTCAGTGCTTAGTGCGGAGTTTCTCAGTTCTCAGTAATGGCTCTTCCGAAAATCTTAAAGCTAATTCTGTAAACCATGCACCACGCCATTTTTGATTCGCTGCGCACCTTCATCGCCGAATACGGTTATTGGGCCGTGGCTCTGGCATTGCTATGCGAGAGCGCAGGGATTCCAGTGCCGGGCGAAATTACTTTGCTGCTGGCGAGTTTCTTGGCTTATTCCGAACATCATCTACACCTGGGATGGATCATCGTGGTGGCGACTTTTGCGGCGACGCTGGGCGGGGATCTCGGCTATGCGGTGGGGCTCTATGGCGGACGTCCTCTGCTCGATCGCTATCAAAGCGTTTTGCGAATTCCTCCACGAACACTGCAACGAGGCGAGGAAATGTTCGCGTACTATGGCGAAGCGGCCATTTTCTTTGCCCGCTTTATTTTTGGCATGCGCGTTTTCGCAGGACCTCTCGCAGGCGTGTTGCGGATGCGCTGGCAGGTGTTCGCGATCTTCAACTTTCTCGGCGCAGTGGTCTGGGTTACCTTTATCAGCCTTACCGGATATTTGTTCGGCCAACATTGGCGACGGCTGATGCACGTAATGCAGCGCTTTAATATTGCGGCCGCGATCATCGCCGCTTTCATTGTCCTGTTTCTTTGGCTGAGATATCGCCGTAGCCCTTCACCGCAGGATGACTAGAAGGAAGGAACAATGTTGCCGAAAGCAGTCACAGAGTAATGTGCGCCGCCTATTCAATTCTTCCGGTTTCTTCGACTTTCTTATTCGTAAGTGAATGTCAGGTTGTCGAGGTAAACCGAGTAGGGCGATTGCTGATAGTTCCCGTCCATTTGATAATTGACGGTCACTCCATGCCAACCCGGCGCCGACCCGGGATTGTAATACTTGTTAATCGTATTGGTCACGCCGTTCAGAGTGATCGATTGATATAACAACTGGTTATCGGAAGTGCGCTGCACCTGAATCGTCAAGTGGTTCCAGGCGTTGTTATTAGGATGGCACGCAACTCCGGTTGGAACCCAGTGCTGATTGACGTTATCCCAGACATCCCATTCGTTGCCGCCTGCAATACGGCATTCATGGCCCCAGATGAAGCCCAGGTTATCGAAGAACTGATTGATGTCGAACTCTACCGCTTGCGAAAGTTCAAGGTTGGTGCCGTAGAAATACACGTCGTAAGTGAAGTCATGGTAAGTCGGAACCAAGGCGTGATTGCTGTCTGGCATGCCCTGGGACGATAAGTCGCCGATGAGGTGATTGTTAAACAGGGCGTCGGTATACACTGCGGTCCCACCCAAGGAGTATTCGGTTGCTTGTCCACTCATCGAAGGCGATGCGACTCCCTGGTTCATCGAGTACGTGATCCCGTCGCAGGGCGAGGGCGAGCAGTCCACGAAGGTTGGCGGCCCTTGGCCGTAGGCGGACCAGCCATTGCCGTGCTGAAGGTTTGTGAACGAGTGTCCCTGGTTTTGCCCGGTAGTATTCCCGCTGGCCGAAACCACTACTTGTAAGGATTCCTGTTTCGATAACCCCTTGGAGTCTGACACGGAGACCGCGAAATTGAAACTGCCAGAGGCGGTCGGAATTCCAGAGATAGTACCCGCAGCAGCGCCGAGTTGGACTCCCGGCGGAAGGTGACCGGACGCCAGCTTGAAAGTGTAGGGCGCCCTGCCTCCACTTACTTCCAGCGTGCCGTCATACATCGATCCAACCGTAGCGGAAGGAAGTGTCGGAGAGATGACGAGAGCGGAAGCTGAATTATTTTGGGAGGTATTAGTTGTGCTCGAAGGGGTTGTGAGGCCGCCACAAGCGTTAAGCACGAGCAGCCAGAAAAGGATGATGGCCAAGACCGCGGATTGCAAGACAGTGCTTCGGGTCGCACACTTTTCGTGCGCCAGAACTGATAGCTGGTAAGACATCTCATTACCTCTCGAAGGGGTTTTCAAGAGGACGCTCAACAGGAGAGCCCTTTGAATGGCACTCTATCGGGCAGTTAGTAACCAGACCAGATAACCAAAGCCGTGGGGGTCAATAGCACTTACGAGCAGGCGGTAGTTACCGTTGTCGTTTTGGCCGGATGATCGGCAGGAGAGCGCTGATTTGAACAAACGGGCAGGCGCTGAAAGAAATGAGGCGGCCACCTCCGCGCAATTTTGCGCCGAGTGGAGTCGCTCGTTGGTAGTTGCTATCTATGCCGCGCGATTTGAGGCTTGCGATTGAGTTTTCAGCTAGTCCTTTGGAGGCTTTTTCTCACGGGGTGCAGGCTCATGTTCCGCGGGCGGCTTTGCGCTGTGCTCGGCCGCGGCAGGCTTCGGCTGATGCTCTGCAGGAGGCGGTGCGGCGTGCTGGGGCGCCGGCCTGGATTCGTGCGTGGTCGGAGGCCTCGATTCCGTCCGCGGCTTGCTCGCGGCTTGGGGTCTGCTCTCGGAACGGGGTGCGCTCTGAGTTCGCGGCGCAGCGGCCGGCTTCGATTCTGTTCTTGTTTCTGTCTTTGTTGCCGTCTTCGGCCTGCTCTCGGCGTGAGGAGCAGTCGCGGCATGCGCTTTGGGTGCGGGGTGGGTTGCGTGAGCGGCGGTCGTTGATTCAGTCTTGGTTTCAGTCTTGGGCCTACTCGCGGTGTGTGGAGCGCTCTCAGCGTGCGCTTTCGCTGCGGGCTTCGATTCGTGAGCGGGAGTTCTTGTTGCGGTCTTGGTCGCGCTACCTGCTCTGCTCTCGGAGTGAGCTGCGCCTGCCGAATGCGTTTTGGCGGCAGTCGTCTTGGCGGCGGATTTTGGCTCGTGAGCGGTCGACTTTGCTGCGCTTGCAGATTTGCTTTCTGTGCGGGGCGAACTCGAGGTGTGAGATCGGGCTGCAGATGTAGTGCCGGCAGTACTAGCGGTCGCCCGATGGGACGAGGCACCCCTGGCTGCGACGACGCCGGAGCCTTTGAACGCGCCAGGCTTCTCAGTTGCAGCGACGGCTGGACGTCCATGGTTCACCGAGGCGAACTGGTTGCGGTCGGACCGGGCCGCCGTCTGATGCTCCCGCTGGGCCGCTGCCGGCGGAACGTGGCGTTCGTGGGCAAATCTTTCCTGCGCGGTCGTGGGGCGTGCAGCAATGCCGCCGCGGCCGCCATTAAAGCTGACGTGGGTTCCACGCTCAACCACCGTTTTCTGGTAAACATTGTGGACGACATTGACGTTCACATGGTTTACGCGGGTGTTGTAGAAAAACTGGTTGCCGGTCCAATAGCCGCCGGCGTAGCCATTACCGATGTAGCCGTAGCCATAGTCAATTCCGCCATAAAAACCGACTTCGGAACCCCAGTACCCATCGTTCCATAGATAGGCGCCGTCATGCCAACCCCAATATCCCGGCGTCCAAAGAAAGCCCACTTCAGGCGCTTCGACCCATGTTCCCGGAACCCAGTAATAGCCGCCGTCGTCGTCGTAGCTCCAATATCCGGGTGTCCAGATATAACCGTCGCCCGGGCACATGGGCTGCGCGTAAATCGGCAGCGCCGGGGGCGCGATGGTGACCGACAAAACGACTTGAGCCGATGCCATGAAGGACGTTGCGGCAATCGCGAAAAGAAACGCTATGAGAAGAAACCAACTAGTGGCTCCGTTCAAGGGAATGGGGCGGCGCTTCGTTAAAATTGGCATGAGTTGTACCCTTTCGGTGGGCCGAAGAATCGGGTGAACGTCAGGAAAAAAGAAACCGTGCAGCGAGAAAATCGTATGTCCGGCGAAAATTTAAGTCAAGGCGGGGATGAAGCCTTAGGCAGGCGGATATCCTCAGGAGAGGTCAAAGGTTTCTTCGGTCACTTCCACTCTGCCGAGCGCCGTCATATGCTGGTAGATCACTATCAGGCGCACCGTGAATTCCGAAAGCTGCAAGCTCAACTCGCAATCGTCTTTCGTTTCCCGCTTCCCATGGTTGCGGCTGTCGCAAGTCTGGGTTCGGTTTCTGTTGGCCCTGGTGGGGCTGACGCTGGCCTTTGCTGCTGCGCTTTTTTCCACCGTATCGCGCGAAGCTGGCAGCGTATGGGGCACAGTTTTCTTAGCCTCAGTTGCGCTTCTGCTTGCTACATTCGTCGGGCTTACAACAGTTCCGTACCTTGCTCGCCGCGTCGTCGCCAGCCGGGTTCGCGAGGCAATGGATTACGACGTCACGCGGGTTGGCCTCATCTATATCCTGATCAGCGTCGTCATCGGAATAGCGGCCATTAACACCGGCAATAACTTGCTCTATGTGATCGTTGCCGCGCTGCTTTCCGCCGTCCTCGTTTCTGGAATCGCGTCGGCGTGGCTGCTTCGCGGTTTGGCGCTTGATGTCAACTTGCCCGAGCACGTCTTTGCCAAACGTCCCATGCTGGCTCGGGTGGTTTTGCGCAATATGTCTTCGTGGTTGCCCTCGTTTTCGGTCCGTGTGGTTCCCGCGAAACGCAAATCATCCAAAGAGCGCTGGCGTTGGGAATCCTACACTCTGGGCTTCCCTAAGAGCCGCGATCCTAAAGACCAGTGGCTGCGGCTGCCCGACCGCCGTCTGCGCCGGGTGCCGGAGGAAACGGAAAAGCCAATTTTACGGGAGGCCGTTTATTTCTCGTTTCTTGCTCCCGGACAAGAACTGCGTGCCAGCCTTGAAATGAGCTTTCCCGAACGGGGCAGGTATAGCGAAAAGAACTTTGGTCTCGCGACCCGCTTTCCTTTCTCGTTCCTGATGAAAACCCGCAGAGTCAACCTTGCCCGCGAGGTCATTGTCTTTCCCGTGGTGGAACCCGCTGACCAGTTCCTTGAAGTTCTTCCCATGGTCACCGGAGAGTTTGAGACGTTTGTGGCGGGACGAGGGTACGATCTTTACCGCATCCGCGAATATATGCCCGACGATTCCGCCCGGCACGTCGATTGGAAGGCCAGCGCGCGCACTGGCAGCCTCAAAGTGCGGGAGTTTAACCGCGAGGATGAACGGAAGTTACGCATCGTATTCGACAATCCCGCGCCCGGAGCGCTTCTGCCCGCGGTGTACGAACGCGCTGTCCGCCTGGCGGCTTCTCTGGGATGGCACTTCCATCATGAAGATGTAGAAGTGTCTTTCGTGGCGCCGGGTTTGGAGCCTACGGAAGACGTTTATGCCTTTCTGCGTTATCTTGCGCTCATCCAACCGCAAGAGGCTACAGCGGTATTCAGCCGTTTGCGGGCAAGCGAAGATTACAACCTGATCATTACCGCTCGCGCCGCAGGGGAGATTCCGGCCGTTTTGGCGAGTAAATCCTACATACTTTCGTTAAGCGGCAAACAAAGGTTATAGGCGGTTAAACCTTGAATTTGGCGTTTGCGGGCTCATCCACATTTTTTGCTTTCCACGCGCGTTTTTTAGACATATACTCCGCCGCGGGTCAGTAATACGCCGGGTCGCGCTTCTTCTGTCCGACCTTAAGCTTGTTGCCGGAGCTCTTTGGCGACAATGTTTCCCGGAGGTTAGAAAATGATGATTTCGGATCTGCTGAGAAATCAAGTCATTGTGTCTGCCGAAGTACATCAGACTGTGCTCGAGATTGCCAAGCTGATGGTGCAGCACAACATTGGAGCGGTGCCGGTTCTGCAGGATGGCAAACTCGTGGGCATTTTTTCCGAGCGCGATTTGATGAGCCGCGTCGTGGTCGCGGGTAGCGATCCCGCGCGCACCGTAGTCAGCCAGGTCATGACCGAAGACCCGCTGACGGTAGTGCCCACTGATTCGCTCGAAACTTGCATGACGCTGATGAAGCGCCATGGTTTCCGCCATTTGCCGGTGTGCGCCGGGCATCAACTGAGCGGCGTGATTTCATTGCGCGACATTCTGCTTCACAACCTCGACGAAAAAGATGATGAAGTGCGGATGATGCGCGCTTACCTGCATTCCACGCCCGAAGCCAGCTAGTGTTCCACCGGCAATGCGGTGCCATGTCGCCAGACTCGCACCGCACAAGCGGATCAAATGTGTCCTCTTGCTTGCGCTGTTGCTCCTGCGAGCGAACAAACCCACAAGCCTGCGGGGTAATGGTTACTAAGGTTACCTAAGGGGGTTGACCCCGCACCGTCAACTGCTTGAGGATGGGGACTGATGGTGCGCGCCTCGGGCTGTTTGAACTGGTCGTCTGCACTCTCTGCATCATTATGAATTGGCAAAGTCATACCGCCGTGGTTTGCTTGTGGAGCGCCCAGCCGATCCTGCAATCGGCGTTGGCTGTGATTTTGTGGCGGCGTAAACTGCATAAGCAGTTTCCAGTGTTCTTCGTATTCCTGTTGGCGCAGGTGGTTAATTTTGCGGTTATTTTCCCGCTCTGGCTCACCGGCAACTACAACTTGTATTTCACGCCCTTCTGGTTAGGCGAGGCTGTAAATGCGGTTCTTGGATTTAAGGTGATTCATGAGATCTTTGTCGATGTGTTTCGTCCTTATCACACATTGAAAGATCTCGGCACACTGTTGTTTAAATGGGCCGGTATTGTGATGCTGCTGGTCTCGGTAGTGGTCGCTTTTTCAAATTCTTTCGATCAGAGTCCGATGGTGCACGCGCTTACCACGTTGCAGCGTTCGGTTCGCATCGTGCAACTGGGTCTTATTTTGTTCCTGCTTCTATTTTCACGCTTTCTTGGAGTTTCGCGGAGGCAGTTAAGCTTTGGCATCTCGCTTGGGTTCGGGCTTTTCGCCGGGGCTGAACTCGTAATG
Organism: Acidobacteriaceae bacterium; assembly: GCA_003135495.1. GTDB lineage: Bacteria > Acidobacteriota > Terriglobia > Terriglobales > Acidobacteriaceae > Acidiflorens. The sequence goes on from PLBX01000361.1 coordinate 13,732, forward strand.
TACGCGCTGCATTCGGGCGGATTCGTTAGACAAAGAGAGTTGAGCCGAGTCAACATGATCAGCTATCTGCTAGCCATTTTTATTTGGCTGGGGTACTCCTTGTCGCGTCAAGCCGTGCGTGAGGCAGGCGCCAATCGATTGCAGACCCAGCGCTGGGAACAGGGCCTGGCTGATCTTCAGCATCCCGAGGTTTCTGACTCTCTGATTCCAATGTTCGAGGGCATGGTGGAGCGAGCTTTTTCACGAAGCTCCAACCTGGAATCTGCGGCTGAGGATTTCTCGCCCCCTGGCGCTTCCCGCTCGCCAAAAGTTAATTCCGCCGCGGCTGGTTCTAAAAGTCTTACCTAGGCGCCCATACTCTTCGAGTATCCCAAAACCCTCCCGCGCTAAAAGCTTGTCAAGAGGTATTTCTTAACCGGGCCACTAGTTACTCAGCCTGTGCTGGGAAGCGGCTGGGATCGGAACGATTGCTTTAAGAAAGTGTTACAACCCGCGGTTTTTGCGGGTTCTGGGTGGCATCGCGGATTCCCCACTTTCAGCGTTGTTAGTAGATCTCTCTTCCTCCCAAGTAACAGCTCATTGGTCAAAAATTTGGAAGCCTGTGTATAATTCCGCTCGCTGAAGGGTAGGGACTTTCCCAATCCTTTGACAGACCCTAAGGAGAAAGTAAAAATGAAACGTTCGCTCAGGGCGTTACTGCTGCTGGTAGGTTTGGTCGGTACATTTGCGTATGCTGCTGTTCCGAAAGCTCCAGCTCCATCGGGACCAGTGCCGCTATGTCCTCCGAGTCGCCCCACCTGCGACGCATAGTCGCAGGTGTGGCAAACCCTAAACTAGGATGACTAAGTAACTGCGTTACAAAATTTTTAAGGCTGGCCCGATGTGGCCAGCCTTTTTTATTTCTATTCTTTCTTTGCCGGTGCCGCAGTTTCAAGTTTGGGTCCCTCTGCAGAGGGTTTTTCGCTGTCCGGTGGTTTTTCGACGTTTTCGGGAGACGCTGTTTCCTCGGCGTTGCCCAAGTACTGCACAATGATTGAAATTCGCCGGTTGGACGGATCCAGCGGATCTTTAACATTGCGCAGACGTTGGTCAGCGAAGCCGCGCACTTGAGTAACCTGATCGGAACGCAATCCCAATCCCTGCTGCATCAATCGCCTGGCCGCATTTGCGCGGTCGGATGAGAGTTCCCAATTGCTGTAGCTTCTCTTGCCGGTGAAAGGTTTGGCGTCGGTGTGTCCCTCAACGGAAATACGATTAGGCACTTTTTCTAACTCTGCTGCAAGAAGAGTTAGCAACTCCTGCCCGCTTTTGTTGAGCGCGGCGCTTCCACTTTCGAAGAACGTTCCTTTTTCCGATTCTATTAACTCGATGCGCAGGCCTTCAGCGGTAACCGTGATCTCAATATTTTTGTTGAGCTTGTCCAGGTCGTTCATACGCTGGATGCTTTTTTCCAGCTCAGTCTTGAGCTTTGCCATGTCCTCTTTTTTCTTCAGCGGAAGATTTTGCCCAGATCCAGTCATGGTGCTTCCAATGTTCGCCGCAGTGCCGCTGGGATCTTTGAAGTATCCGGCGATGGCGACCTGCGTTTGCTTGCTGCTGCTGCTCAAGAGCCACAAAACGATAAACAGGGCCATCATGGCGGTAACAAAGTCGGCGTAGGCAACTTTCCAGGCGCCGCCGTGATGGCCGCCGTGTCCGCTTTTCTTTTTGATGATGATAATGGGCGGCGGCATCGATTAACCCGCGGCTGCCGCGGCTGCTGCCGGAGCATCTTTCGCGCCGCGGCAAGCCTCTTCAACGGCTTTGAATGATGGACGCACGTGGCCCGGCACAGTCCGCCGGCCAATCTCGACTGCCATGATGGGGGCAACACCTTTGAGAAAAGCAATCATGGTTACTCGTAGCACCATCAGATAGGCGTGTTGTTCATCTGAAATCTTGCCCATGCGTACCGCGAGTGGACCGACCAATCCGTAACAAAGCAAAATGCCCAAAAAAGTGCCGACCAATGCGGCTGCTACTTTTTTCCCGATTTCTTCAGGAGGGCCGCCGAGCGCGCCCATCGTGATTACCACGCCCAACACTGCGGCCACGATGCCTAAACCGGGAAGAGAATCGGCCATTGTCGCCAACGACGAGACTGGTTCATTCGCTTCGTGATGATGCACTTCCATGTCTGCATCGAGCATCTGATCCAAATCAAATACTTCTACTCCGCCGCTTACCGCCATGCGCATGGTGTCGCACACAAAGGCCGAGGAGTGGTGATCCTTGACGAAAGCTTCGTATTTTGTGAATAGGGGACTGTTTTCTGGATCTTCGATATCCGTCTCCAGCGCGACCAAGCCTTCCTTGCGCGCTTTTTGAAGCAACTCATACATCATCTTTAAAGTGTCGACGTAGCGCGCCTCACTATATTTAGAGGAGCCAAACGCCCCTAATAATCCGCTTATCATTTGCTTCATGGTGTGGATCGGATTCGAGATCAGTACCGTGCCGAGCGCGGCCCCGCCGATAATTATGAGCTCGGCCGGCTGCATCAACACCTTCAGGGGGCCATGCTCCATGAGGTAGCCCGCCAGAATGCAACCGAAAACCACTACGATGCCAATGATCGAAAACATGAACCATCATCCTCGCAAACGAACAGAATTGTTGACGGCGCCAATTGTTTTCGCCGTGGCACTCGAGTGCAATGGCTTCATTCCTTCCAGCAGCGTTTCCAGATCGCTGCCGGGAGTGGCCACGGTGCACGCGATCTCCGACTCAATCAGGAAATGGTCACCCCACCACAAAACTTCCGAATGGCTGAGCAGGTTAAATATCGTTTCTGCCGTGGTTGCCACAGTCAAAGGACTTGCGGATGGGAGCACCGCCAGGAACTCGTTCTCTCCCCAACAGCCCAAAAACTTTTCTTCGTCCAGCGTGCGTCGCAAGGTGTGCGCTGTAGCCCGCAAAAAGGGAGCGACCGCTTGCGGCCCGTGTTTTGCGCGAAACTCCCGCAGTCCGAGGACCCGAATTCGTAGCAACCCAAAACCAATATGCGACTCCTCCATTCCGGCCATGCACTCGTACATCACCGCACGAGTTAAACGGAAGGAAGGAATGCCCGTGATCGGGTCAAGGCAGCCATACATCGGCGGCACCGACGACTGATGCTCGAGGATGGCCTCTTCGAATAGAACCGACGCTCCACCAATGGTGTCTCCGTATTCCAGGATGGGACGCGTGCGAATCTTCACTGCAACGCGGTGGCCGCCTTTATGCAAATAGAAAGCATTACATTGTTGCGGTTCGCGTTCGCTGATCGTGGTGGTTACCGGGCGCTGTTCGCCAGCCAATCTGTTGCCGTCCCGGTCGCAGGCCTGGACTACATCGTCTAAAACCAGGCCTATCACTTCGTGCGCAAGATGGCCGGTGATGTGCTCCGCGCCATGGTTCCAGAAACGGATGCGCCGTTGCGGATCTACGATGTAAATCCCCATGGGCAAGTCTTCGACCAAATGACGGAAAAGCTTCGGGTTATCAAGAAGGTTTGAGACCATGAACGGGCACGCCGCCTTCTGGTCTAATCGGCAGATGAGGACAGGAACTTCAGAAGTCGCGCCGGGCGCGTGATTTGGCTCGATACCAGGAGCAAAACTCTAGAAGCGGAAACGCTTTACAGGCGGGACTTTGCCGCTTGGATCAACAACAGCGCTCCAATGGCGGCCAAGCAGAGGTAAATGTATTTTGTGAACGTATCGCCATGCAGCCGGTGATTAATCACTCTGCCGAGGTAAACTCCCAGCAAAATGACTGGAAGGGAAATCAGAAAATAACGCGTAACCGCCGGAACCCAGAGTCCCGCCATCCAGTAACCACACATTCCGATTATGCTGGCGGGGAGAAAATATCCTTGCAGTGTGGCCCGAAAATGTTGCGCTGACCAGCGCCGCATGGTTCCATAAATCACGAGCGGCGGACCATTCATCCCGTAAGCGCCGCCTAATACGCCGGCACAAAATCCACAGATGAAAAGCCATAATCGACTATCGCGTTGCAACTCGACCCCATTCCGGCCGCTGAGCCGCGGGGCAAGCAATGAATAGATGGAGAACGCCAGGATAATTATTCCCAGTCCAGCTTTCACGAGCGTTTGATGACTGCTCGTCAGAAGCCAAAGCCCAAGCGGAATTCCCAAGAGAGTGGAGAGTACGAGCCAAATCGCGCTAACAAGATGAATCTTTTTCCAGTCTTGTACGACGACTATGCCTGCGATGGTGATCGACACCAACACGGCAAGGGGAGCGGCGACCTCCAGCGGAATGTAGAAGGCGAGCAGTGGGACCGCGACTAAAGCCTCGCCGAAGCCGAATGCGGAGCGAAACAGTGTGGCAATAAACAGGATCAACAAAACGTGCTGAGTAATAGCGTCGATTGTTTTCTCCGAAGCTGTCGATTGTTTCTCACGCTTACGCTGCCGACCGGGCTTGTGATCCTAATGCTTGCGCAAGATCTTCTGCCTCGAAAATCGGCGGCTGGCAGGCGAACCCGGAACATACTACCGCGAACGATCGCTGTTCATGAGACCGCTCGCGTGCCCGTTCCGAAGATTGATAGGCGCTAATCTCCGGCAAATTCGGAATGGTTTGGGCAAGTGCTGGCGGCAAATTCTGCGCGACCGCCTTGTCTGGATCAAGTCTCAAGACTGCCGTACCAATAGCCAGCGGACGCACTGCAGCCCGATACAACGCTTCGGCAGCGTCCTCGTCATCCTTGCCTATGACCACCACCAGCGCGTGCGACTGAATAAAGCGCACTACCGCTAGACCGTAAGTTGCCGCGAAAATTCCGTGCTGCCCTGCAATCCTTGAGTACACCTCAAGCGTCTGCTCTGCTTTTTCCCGATACGATGCGTCTTCGGGCGATCCGTCGTTGGTATAGCCGTGCAGCCGCAGCAAGGCAATCGCGGCTGCCGAATTTCCAGATGGAGTCGGGGAATCCTGAAACGGCTTGCGCTTGCTGCCCAGAATGCCGAGCGCCGTTTTTTCTCCTGCTTCCATTTCAGCGTCAAAAAATCCACCTGATGTCGCGTCGAAGAATCCCGATATCATTCTGTCCGCAATCGACCGGGCGAAACGAAAATAGCTCATGTCCGCCGTGGCCTCATAGGCATCGAGGCAAGCAATTATTGTGAAGGCGTAATCCTCTAGCACGCCCGGGACGGCGACATCCTGCCGCTTCGCTTGCGGATCCGAATACGCGATTACGTGCCTCATTCCGTGTTGTGCGCTCCATCCTTCGGAAAGCAGGCGGTCAAGGGAGCGCAAAGCGAAATGGCGAGCGTCCGCTAAATTCAAAACTTTTGCCGCTTCGAGATAAGCGGACACGAACATGGCATTCCAATTCGAATAAATCGTTTTATCTATATAAGGTGTCTGACGCAGCAAACGCGCTGCATATAACTTTTGCCGGGCTGCATCCAGCAAAGTGCGAGTCCGTTCTTCCGGAATGTTCAGGCGCTGGCCGATTTCTTCGATCGTGCTGCGAACATACAAAACATTTTTTGCCGGATTGTGATGCATGTCTCCGATTTCCTGAATGTCATAGAAGAGCGTCGCCACGGCAGCTTCATCTTCCGTCAAAACCGCTTTCGCCTCTTCCAGAGTCCAGGTGAAATAATCTCCGTCGTCGTCCATGGAATAGTCGGCATCCTGTGAGGCGTAGAACCCGCCATGCTTGTGGTCACTGAGGCATTCATCCACCCATGCGATGATGTCGCGTGCGACGGCGGCGAAAAATTCATTGCCCGTCGCCTGATAGGCATGTAGATAATTTTTGAGTAACTCGGAATTGTCGTAGCACATCTTCTCGAAGTGCGGCACGCCCCAGCGCTCGTCGACGGAATAGCGGTGGAAGCCGCCTGCCAACTGGTCATACACTCCGCCGCGAGCCATTTTCTCCAAGGTGCTCACGAAAACGGTGCGCAGCTCTTGGTCGCCGGTGCGAACGTACTGATCCATAATCAGGTCCAGCGCAGCGGGATGAGGAAACTTAGGTGCGCCTCCAAAGCCGCCATTGACGCTATCAAACATCTTGCGCGCGGATTCAATGATTGCGTCTATCACCGTGGCGGAAACTTTGCCGCCCTCGGGAAAAGATTCCGCTCGCGCAATCGCGCTCTCGACCATTCCCGCCTGTTCCACTACTTCGCCGTTTTTTTCGCGATACGCCTGCGCGATGGAAAGTAGCACGCGTTTGAAACTAGGCCGCCCGTATCCGTCCGCGGGAGGGAAATACGTGCCTCCGTAAAAGGGTTTTCCATCCGGCGTAAGAAAAGCTGTGAGAGGCCAGCCGCCCTGTCCTGTTAACGCAGCTACCGCAACCTGGTAACGGCTGTCGATATCGGGACGCTCGTCACGATCGACTTTCATCGCAATGTAATGTTCGTTAACAATCGCTGCCACTTCCGGATCATCGTAAGACTCGCGGTCCATCACGTGACACCAATGGCACCAAACCGCGCCGATGTCGAGAAGCATGGGTTTGTCAGCTGCTTTCGCCGCGGCAAAAGCTTCGTCCCCAAACTCGTGCCACTGAATGGGCTGATGCATCGCCGAACGCANNCTTCGCTTTGCTCAGGATGACACTGTTAGTTACGAAATCAGACTTTTCGCCATAGAACAATAAATCTCGACTGCCTCTGCCAACTGTGCCTTCTCCACAAACTCGCCTTCGGTGTGCGCCACATGAATTGAGCCGGGGCCCAGCAGCAGCGGCTCTCCCCA
>PLBX01000226.1:0-162 GCA_003135495.1 Acidobacteriaceae bacterium
GTGGTGGGTGTTCTTCTGTGGCTCGTGAACCGCTTCGTTCCCATGCAAGGATCCATTAAATCGATTTTGAACGGTGTCGTAGTCATCGCAGTGGTTCTGTGGCTCCTGAATGTATTCGGGCTGTTTCATTCAATTTCCCGAATCCGTGTGGGTACCTAATAA
>PLBX01000226.1:225-6538 GCA_003135495.1 Acidobacteriaceae bacterium
GCAGTTTGACCGCATTTGCGCAAACCAACTCTTCTACAAGCCTGCCCCTCGAGCCGATGGCTCATACTCCAACATTCCGCATCACGGTCGTCAGCCGCAGCGTCCAGGCTGTCAACTACAAACACCGCAGCGGATCCAGCAAGCTGGATTTTGCCGGTACTGACTTGATGCCTTCGGCCAACGGCCTGGCGGAGGTCAACAGCAAGCGCGGATCAATTGAGATTGACGCGGAATTTGGCGATCTGCGCAGACCGACAACCTTCGGCAACGAGTATCTGACTTACGTTTTGTGGGCAATTTCGCCCGAAGGCCGTGCCGTGAACCTGGGCGAAGTTCTTCTCGGCGACAACCATCGCAGCAAATTGCGCGCGACCACTGACCTTCAGGCCTTCGCTCTGATCGTCACTGCGGAACCTTATTATGCCGTCCGCCAGCCTAGCAACGTGGTTATCCTCGAGAACGTGGTCCGCACTGACACCAAAGGAACAGCCGAAGCCGTCAACGCAAAATATGAATTGATGGAGCGCGGCGGCTACATCCCCACCGGCTACAAATTTGATCCCGTGGTTTTGAATGCCCGCTTGCCGCTGGAATTTTTTGAAGCCCGTAACGCGCTGCGCATCGCACAGTCAGAAGGCGCCGAACAGTATGCCAGCGACAGCTATCAACACGCCGTTCAATTAATGAACAACGCCGACGAATATGCCACCAGAAAGCACATTGACAAGAAGCCGTTAATTGCCGTCGCCCGCGACGCCGTCCAAACCGCGGAAGATGCTCGCGCCATCGCCGTCAAGAAAGTTGAAGAGATCCGATTGGCGGACGAACGTCAGGATTCAGCCGATGCCCAGGCACGAGCGCAGGGGCAGGCGGACAATGCGATACTGCAAAAGGAACACGCGCAATCTGAAGCGGCGAACGCGCGCGCCGACAAAAATCAGGCAGAGTCCGACGCGGCAAGGGCCCGAAACGAGGCTGCCGATGCCAGGTCCGCAACTGCTCAGGCCAAATCGGAGATGGCTGCAAACCAGGCCTCATCCGACATGGCCGTTTCCGCCGCGAACGCTGAAGCCGACCAGTCTCGCCTAACCGCACAGCAAGCTCTAGCCGGAGCCCAACAGGCGGAGACTGACAAGGCCGCCATGCGAACCCGACTTTCCGATCAGTTAAATTCCATTCTTCAAACCAGGGACAGCGCCCGCGGTCTCATCGTCAGTATGTCCGATGTTTTATTCGACACCGGTAAATATTCATTGAAGCCGGGAGCCCGCGAGAAACTTGCAAAGGTCGCCGGAATTCTCCTCGCTTACCCGTCGCTCAACATTCAAGTCGGAGGCTATACCGATAACGTCGGTAGCGATGACATGAATCAGACATTGTCTGAAAATCGAGCCGGATCGGTCCGCGACTACCTTATTCAAGAGGGAGTGGTCACGGCCTCGGTGTCAGCCCGAGGTTTCGGCAACGCTTCGCCTGTCGCTACAAACGAAAATTCTTCCGGACGCCAGCAGAACCGTAGAGTTGAACTCCTCGTGTCTGGCGAGGCCATAGGTGTTCCCGTCAACGAGACTACTGGGAGCAGCTTGCGCTAAATCAGCAGCAGCCCAGTTCCCACTTACTTCACGAATGGAGCGACGAATCATGAAACTCGTTGGACTAATCAGTATCGCAGCGCTGTCTTTGTCGTTGGGAACAACCATTCCGGCGAATGCACAGCAGGAACAGCGCGACCAGCAAGAAGAGCAGAAAGACAAACCCACTCAGAAGGATAGCAAGGCCCAGCCCCAAGAAAAGAAGGCTCAGCCGGAAGAACAGAAACCGCAATCGACTACCCAGAAAGGCCAACAACAACAGAAAAATGAGCAAAGCCAAAAAAGTTCCAAGCCAGAAGAAAGAAGCTCCCCACAGAACGCCCAGCAATCGAGGGGAGAGCAACCACAACAACACGCTGGTAATGGCGGTGGCCGGATTCCCGACGATCGTTTCAAAGCGAACTTCGGACGCGAACATTCTTTTCGCGTCAGTCGTGGCGACTACGACAATCATCGTTTCCAATACGGCGGCTATTCTTTCGGATTCGTTGATCCGTGGCCGAGCAACTGGCTCTACACACAAAATGTGTATGTAATCGACATAAACGGCGTCTATTACTTGTGCAATCCCGCATACCCAGGTGTGACTCTCGCACTAAGTTTTGCGCCATAGTCCGCTTTCATGTTGCTTCTTAGGGCGCACTGCTCTATTTTGGGCGCGAGTCTAACCCTCTAGACTCGCGCCTTTTTTTAAATCCAAAATCCTTCTTCACTGTCTCTTAACTGCAGATTCTGGTTGAATACACTTCTTCCTATCGAACTTCTTTCAGCAACTAAACTTAAGTTTCTTCCTCCGAGTCGTCACCTTAAATTTCAAGTTGCATCCAGCCATTCTCTCCCGCAAACTTTAAAGTGCCTTATTCCATGCCCGCTTCCACCACCAAGTCGTCGATCAATTCTCAGCTGGCTCCCCAATTTGTCTCCAATCGAGCAGGAGGATTTTTCCGCTCCACAAGTGAACAGAAACTGCTCTCTTGTCTTTTGCTCTTGGTGGTCATGCTTGCCGCCTATAACCCCATTTCGCGTAATGGGTTCGTCAATTTCGATGATGATCGTTATGTGACCGACAACCCGCACATTAAAGAGGGCCTTCATTCAAGCACGATTCGATGGGCTTTTACTTCCATCGATGAGGGCAACTGGCATCCTCTAACCTGGCTCTCACACGCGCTCGATTTCCAACTCTTCCGCCTCAACGCAGCCGGCCATCACTACACTAGCCTGTTGCTCCATGCTGCGAACGCGCTACTGCTTTTTCTTATTTTGCAATGGTTCACAGGTTCAATCGCGCGCAGCTTTTGGGTGTCCGCGCTCTTCGCGGTGCATCCTCTCAATGTCGAGTCTGTCGCCTGGATAGCCGAACGCAAGACCGTGCTCAGCATGTTTTTCTGCTTGCTAGCCCTGGCTGCCTACGGTTGGTATGTCCGCAAACCGGGAATCGCCCGTTACATCCCAATCGCGATCCTGTTCGCCATGAGCCTCATGTCAAAGCCGATGGTGATCACATTTCCCTTTGTACTTCTCTTACTCGATTACTGGCCGCTCGCCAGAATGCGCGTCGATGGCGCGCTCGCCTCCGAGTCAACCACACGTTCTGTTCCCATACGGCCTACATGGTGGTTGTTCCTCGAAAAAATTCCGCTCCTGATCCTCTCCGGCATCAGCGCCATCATCACCTTGATCGCTCAAAGAGCGGAGGGCGCCGTCCTCGCCGCAAGTACCGGAAACTCGGTTTTACTGCGTCTTGAAAATATCGTCTCCTCCTATGCCCTCTACATAATAAAAACTGTCGCGCCCTATCATCTAGCCGCCCTCTATCCATATCCGCGCGCGCTGCCACTATGGAGAGTCGCGCTTTCGCTGCTCTTTCTTCTCACCACAACCACCGCCGTTATCAAATATCGGCAGCATCGTTACCTCGTAGTCGGCTGGTTCTGGTATCTCGGGACAATGGTTCCCATGATCGGATTCATTCAGGTCGGGAACCAGGCCATGGCTGACCGCTACGCCTATCTGCCGGTAATTGGCCTGTTCATAATCGTAGTTTGGGGAGCCGTCGACTGTCTCACCGCGATGCCCCGATCGAAGCAAGCTATCTCGGCAAAATATTTAGCCGCCTTCGCGGTCTGCATTTTGGCGATCTTGTCCGTCGTTACCCGCATTCAATTAACCTACTGGCGCGACGATTTCACTCTTTGGTCTCACGCCCTGGCCGTCACTCACAACAACTTCGTAGCAGAAAACAATTTTGCCGAATCTTTAATCAAACGGGGCCGTCGCGACGACGCCATCACGCACTTCCGTACGGCTGCTGCCCTCGAACCCAACGACGCCGTCAGCCAGCTCAATCTCGGAATTTTCGCCCAGGAACATGGCGATTTGCGGGAAGCTACAGTTCGTTACGAAAACGCCCTGAGACTCGCGACAGACACCCAAATACGCGCTTCCGCCTACGCCAATCTAGGCACGGTCTATTTCGCGCAACACGCGTACCCCCAAGCCCTGCAAAACTTCAATGCCGCCATAAAATTGAAAAAAGAATTTCCAATCGCGCTCCTGGATATGGGCCTGATCGCCGAAATATCCGCGCACACTGCTTCCGATTGGAGCCAAGCTGCGAATTACTATGCGAGGTTCGTCGACACCGATCCAAGCGACGTCGGATATCTGCTCCTGGCAAATGCTCTTCGCCACTCAGGTGAAGAGGCCAGCGCCAATGCGGCGTATCAGCAGGCAGTGCAACTATCCCAAAACCTAGCCCAAGCCCAGCAAAAAGCAGCGACGCTGGTAAAACCCTGAACCCAGCACTCTGTAGCCCCGAACGTAAAGCATCATCGCGAAACATGGCTGCTTGCGGTGTCGAATAACAACCGCACTCGTTATCACGGGCGCATTATTAGGAGCGACTAAGCAGATTCCCTTTGTCCCCTGTGGCCTCTGTGGTAAAGCCCTTAGCCTGAAACCAAATCTAACGAACGGAAAGCCGCGCCAATCCAGCGTAGCCGAGCCACCCGTCCGTACCTGTTCTTCCGTGATCTCGGAACAATCCCCCGCAGTTGCTAAGCTCCGAATGAGTTACAGGAGGGCCCTTGGCCGCCACTGCACAGAAATCCGCGAAAGCCACCATCAAGATTCTCTACAGCGAGTCGAACGAGAAAACGCTCGCCGCTCAAGCCGCCGAAATGACCAAAGTCGGCCATCACGTGACCACCGCGACTGACCGCAAAGCCGTCCAGGAAGCCCTCCGCCGCGATGCCTTTGACCTGGTCATCCTCGGCGCCACCATGTCCAAGGAAGATCGCCATCATCTGCCCTATATGGTCAAGAAGGCGCACGAAGGAACCAAGGTTCTGGTCATGCACGCCGGAACGCACCACCACGAAGTGGACGCAACTGTCGATCCCACCATCAGCATGAATCGCATTCTCGATAAGATAGCCGGAATGCTCCAACCCGTGCCCGTCCGCTAGACTGGGGCTAGACAGGTTTGTACAAAACAAGTCGTAAAGAACGTTTCGCGAAGAAAACACGACTCGTCTGTTCGCCCTGCGACTTAATCGCGGGGCGATTCGCGTTTAGGGAAATTTCAATTTTTGAATTTCGCTGCGAAATTAAAATGGGCCGCCAGCCAAGAAGCGGTGACTCTTCCTTGGCTATCGGCCCATTCGATCCGGACTGGGATCGGAGGTGATACCTTCATCCTAGACCCTCCAGATCGATTGTCAAGGATCAACTTCTACAGTTTTCTCCCGATTCCCCAAACAGCCTCAAATCCGCCCTCGTCTCAATCTGGGAAATTCTCTTCTCCACGCCCCCAAATCATTGACACTGACTTCGCTAGGATGTTAGTTTTATTAGTTTTAGTGAGCTCTTCTTCCGGCGCAGCCAGCGGGAAATCGATCGTCAGTTTCATCATCAGAAAATGGACCAGATTCTGCGACAACTAGGCGAATTACTGCTCGGAGCCGTGCCCACGGTCATCCTTCTGGCCGTGATTTACGTCCTCTATACGTTCCTGGTTTATCGCCCTCTGACCACCGTCCTCGCCGAGCGCCGTCAGCGTACGCAAGGCGCCATGGAAAAGGCGCGCGCCGACATTGCCGCCGCCGAGGCCCGCACCGCCGAATACGAACAGCGCCTTCGCGAAGCTCGTCAGAAGATTTTCAAGAATCAGGAAGCCCGACGGCAGCAGGCCGCGCAGTTGCGCGCTCAGGCCGTCAACCAGGCCCGAACTCGTGCCCAGGAACAAGTCAAACAGGCCCGCGCAGAGATGGAAGAAGATAAGCGGCAAGCCATGTCAAAGCTGCAATCCGATGCGGCACGGCTCGCCACCGAAATCGTTCGCGTCGTACTGCGCCCGCTAGCAGCGCCGAGCCAGGTCGGTGGCCAATGAACTTGCGAAAAATCAGTCTTCTGGCAGTAGCAGTTGCATTCCTGACGCTCGTCCCCTCGCGTCCGGCAGCCGCCCAGGAACAATCCGCACCCCAGTCCTCTCAGCAATCCGAAAGCAAAAAGGAAAATAGTAAGCCGCCCGAACATAAAGGCATGGCTGGAGAACTGGTGGAAGAAACTCGCGAGGCGACTGGCGAGGATCAGGAAGAGTATTCAAACCTGAAACACGCATCAGTCATCCGCTGGATGGCGGCCAAAACCGGAATGAGTGTTCACCAGGCGCATATGACGGCGCTTTTTATTAACTTCGCCGTGATCGTCGCCGTCGT
>PLBX01000509.1:0-6994 GCA_003135495.1 Acidobacteriaceae bacterium
GTATCAGCGACAGCACTCGCTTCGGGTATTGCAACGCAAACTCCTGCGCGATCATGCCACCCATCGACACGCCGAACAGGTGGGCGCTCTCAATTCCGGCAGCGTCGAGAACCGCCGCTGCGTCGGATGCCATCAACGCGATCGGATACGGACCTAATGGCACCTCGCTCCTTCCTACGCCACGATTATCGAGGGCCAGTGTCCGGTAGCGCGACGCCAAAAGGGGCCGCGTCCGGTACCACATCTGAGAGGGGTAAGCCAATCCCATGATGAGCAAAATCGGGTCACCCCGGCCTTGTTCGTCCCAATAAATCCTGGCTCCCTGATTTTCAACGAACGGCATTGATTGCTCCCTGGCGGTAAACAACAGCTGATTGCAGCCTTCGGCCAGGCCCCGCAAACGTCAGAACAGGACCAGGCCCCTCGAGACTAGAAAGTGACGCGCAAACCGAGTTGGACCTGCCGCTTGGGGAAGGCCGAGGTGAAGGTCAGCGGCGTGCTGGGCGTCGCTGTCCCGCCACCGGGAAGGGCCGAATTCGGTGTAATCCCCTTGACGTTGAACGTCGTGAACCCTGGCTCGAATCCGAAAAGCGGGCCCACTTCGTTGTTGACGCTGGCATAGTTTGTCCGGTTGGCAAGGTTGAAGCCTTCCGCGGTGAACTGGACCTTCGTTTTCTCGCCGAGTTTGTGGCCCCAAGTCAAACGCATGTCGAAGTCGATGTAGTCCGGACCGAGACCCGTATCGCGAGGCGCTCCGATGGGACGTTCATTGGTGGTGTGATTGTCACCGTTTACCTCTCCACCGGCGAGCAAGTTGAAGGGATGTCCACTGTGAGCCGAGAAGATCGGGGAGAGCTGGAATCCCGACAAAACACTCTGTCTCCAGGGGCTGTCGAGCACGGCCGCGATCACTACTTTGTGCCGCTGATCAAACTCTGACAGGCCGCGATCAAGGCCGATGTTTGTCGGATCCTGCGGCCCGTAGTCGGAGTTGAAGTCCGTGGAGGTGTCAAAGCCTTTGCTGAATGTGTAATTCCCGAACAGGGTGAAGTGCTCACGGAAGCGCTTTTTGACTTCCACGATACCGCCCTCGTAAAGAGCAGAGGCCGCTGAGGTATATTGGTTATTCTGTACAACCAGCGGACTCACGAAGCATTGGTTGGCTGGGTTATCACAGGGCAGGCCCTCAACGCCGCCCAGGGGGTCGGCTCCCGCGGCCGTCGTATTCCAGTTGCGATAGGAAACGGATTTGCCATTGGCGAGAGTTACCGTGCTGAATGGCGCGGGCAGCAGATTGGTATCGATCGCGATCGGGAGCCTTTGCGTGTGCGAATAGATACCGCTGAGAGAAATTGAGAAGCCGGGGCCGATCTCACGTTCGATTCCGAAGGAAGCCTGTTGCGCGATCGGGGGGCGATAGCCAGGCTGGTTCACGAAAACCACCTGCAGCGGGCCGATGGGACCGCGATTCTGAACGTTGATGCCCAACGGAGCCACAGCAGAAGGAGTGATGCAGGCAGCATTCCCGGGAGTCGGGGTGGTGCACTGAATCAATCCCTGCCCAAACAGCGTCTGAAAAACCGCGGGTGCGCCGGCTAAACCCAATTGCGGAATCCCACTAAGGGGATCCACGTAAATAGAAATCTCCCGATTACAAGGGCTAGAGCCGGTCCCGGGCGCGATCACTATGCCGAACTGAGAGATTCCGCAGGTCGAGATCAGGTTTGCAACCTGGCCCGCTCCTCCGTTGTTCTCGACCGCAGACTTATTGGCGTTCAGAGCGCCCAGACTCAAATCGACATCGGGGATCTGGGCATCCACCGGTCCGTAGAAGATTCCGTATCCGCCCCGGACCACGGTCTTGTGATCCTTGCCGGGATCCCAGGCGAAGGCAACCCGGGGGGCAAAGTCCTTTTTATAGGTAGTCAAGGGAGCAAATTGCGAATCCAGTTCATAACGGAGACCGTAATTCAGAGTGAAGCTGGGAGTTACTTTCCAAGAGTCCTGCGCGTAGATCCCAGTCAACGGCCGGACATAATTTGTGTAATCCGGATTTCCGAATCCCTGCTGGTAAACCTCAGGCACTCCCAAGGACGACGATTGCAACGTGCTTAGGAAGGCTCCCGGCGTACTGACTCCGCAGGGATTCTCGGCTGTGGGAAGTAAGCAGGGGCTAAGTACAAGCCCGGCGGGAAGCGACCCGAACACAAAGCGGCCCGGGAAAAAAGTGTGCGACTCGGTGTGATTGCCACGGAGTATTTCGTTAGCGCCGAACTTAAGCGTGTGGCGGCCACGGATCAGTGTGAAATTATCCGCGAAATCGTAGCGGCGCAGGATGGTGATGTTGGGGATGAAAATATTTGTTCCCAGGTTATTGATGAAACCGGGAATCTGGAGCCCCACCTGTCCCGGTTCATTAGGAATCACATTGAAGCTTTCGTAGTTCCATTGCGCCCGCGCCTCGTTCTGAGCGGTCGCACTGAACTGGTGATACCAGGCGGCTTGCAGATTATGATCGTAGGTGTGGGTCGAACTTCCCGCCGAAAACGCGGTCAGGGACTGCACATCCGGCGATTCTTCCAGATCATGTCCATACCTGTAGGTCAGGGAAAGCTCGTTGTTGACATCAAAGCGATGATCCAAACGAACGAACCCCTGATACTCCCGCGAGTTGTAAGGAAACACTCCACCCTCGTTTTCAAACTGGCTTACTAGGAACGCATTCAATCCCTGCTGAACCGGGGTGAGACCCTGGTTCGGAGTGACAGACAGGGCGGTCTGCAGCGCAAAGGCGCAATTGATAGCCGGTAGCACCAAATAGGTTGGGGGCGCGGCTGGATTCGGCAAGCAAGGCACCATCGCGCTGCCCTCGGCCGCCAGCGCGCTGATAGCCGCCTGTTGAGCAACCCTCGGATCGGTGACCTGAATATTGGCGGGCAGGGTATTTCCAGCAACGGAGGGTCCGGCGAAAATCGAACTGTTGGTCAGCAAGGGAACTGAGTTCTGCGAGTCTTGCCGCAGGCCTTCGAAAGACGCAAACAGGAAAGTTTTGTCTTTCTGGATGGGGAGGCCAATGGAGCCACCGTACTGCTGACGGCTGAGCGAATTCTTGATCGGAGCGCCGGTCGAAGTGGTGTTGAAATTAGAGTAGGTCGGGTCCGGCGCCAGGGCGGAACTGAATGCGAATGGGTCACGGGCGTCCATCGCGTCGTTGCGAAAAAATCCAAAAACGCTGCCATGTACATTATTGGTGCCGGACTTGGTCACTATGTTGATCGATGCGCCCGTGGCCGCCCCCAGGTCCGCGGCGTAGTTGCTGCGATTGATTTGGAATTCCTGCACCGTGTCCTGGCTGACGGTCAGGCGCACGCCGCCGCTATCGCCCGAGGTCTCACCACCGTCCACCGTTATGCTGTTTCCCCTGCCATTGCTGCCGTAGAACGACAGCCCGCTTTGCGGGGTCTGCTTGACTCTGAAATCCTGGTCCCCCGCCAGCCTGGTGGAATCGGAGACACCGGGCGCGAGCAACGTGAATGTCAGGTAATCGCGCCGGTCAATGGGCAGGTCGGTGATGTATTGTTGCGAGATTCTATCCGCTTGGCTCCCACGTTCGGTTTCCACCACAGGCGGTTCGCTCGTCACCTCAATCACCGTCGCCACCTTCGCGGGTTTCATGCGAAAGTCTGAAACGACCGTCTGCCCGATGGCAACTGGCACGCTTTTGCGGAGATCGGTGGCGAACCCCGACAGAGCCGCGCTTACTTCATAGGTAGACGGGGATAGTCCTGCTACCCGGTACTGACCTGTGCCGTCGGTTGCGACCGTGCGCTTCAGACCGGTCTCCGTGTCGACCACACTGATCGTTACCCCAGGCAGGACCGCACCAACGGAGTCGACTACGGTTCCAGTGATGTCTCCCGAGGTGCCGACGCCCTGCGCCTGGGCCACACTGGCTGCCAACAGCAAGCACACAAACGTACATGCGAGTGACTTCATAGGATTCTCCTTACCGAAGTATCTGCACATCGCCGCATTGGTCCGGCGTATTCCCCAACGCTGAGCAACTCCCTAAAGCCCGCCCGGTGCCGCGACAACCCTAATAGGCGTCAATTGTGATCCAGCTGCCATTTCGTCCTCGATCAAGAATTCAAATCGTGTCCAACGAAACCGCAGATTGTGAGAGTTAGTATCACATAAGAGTCACTAACGTCAAGAAGTGAAACGNNATGCGCAGGACGAAACTCCGACCTCGTCGGATTCCCGCGGCCAGCCCCTTAGGGAGTCAGGACGATTCGGCCGGAGACTTCGCCTTTGCGCAACAGATTCAGCGCCTCGTTGGCTTCAGCAAGCGGCCGCTTAACCACATGGCAGCGTATCTTCCCGGCGGCAGCCATGGCGAGTACTTCCCGCAAGTCTTGCCGGGTACCGACCGTTGATGCATGGATCCGGACTTCTCGCGCTGCCATCAGAATCGGCGGGAAACAGATGTTTTCAGCGGGCAAGCCCACGACGAGCAGAGTACCGCCGGGCCGGAGGCAGGAAAAAGCTGTGTCATAAGCTGCCTTTGCTGCGGAGGTAACAAGTGACACGTGGATTCCACCTTTACGACGCAATTGTTTAGCCGCATCAGTGGTGGCAGCATTGAGCGTGTCGGAGGCGCCAAAGGATCTGGCGAGTTCAAGCTTCTCCGGCGAAATGTCGATCGCGGTCACCTCCGCGCCAAAGCCCCGTCCGAACTGCACTGCAAGGTGTCCCAGGCCACCTATGCCGAAAACAGCCAGGCGCTGGCCGGGCACAATCCCGGCGCCCTTCAGGGCGCGATAGACTGTGAGTCCAGCACAAAAAAGCGGGGCGGCTTCGAGCGCAGAAAGACCATCTGGAATTTTCAGCGCGTGAGTTGCCGGCGCCTTGACAAATTCGGCGTAGCCGCCGTCAACGGTGACACCTGTGATCTTCTGCCGGCTGCACAAGTTTTCGTTTCCTTCGCGGCAAAATTCGCACTCACCGCAGCTCCAGTGAATCCAGGGCACGCCGACGCGATCGCCGATTTGCAAATCGTGCACTGCCGGGCCTTTCTCCACTACGTGCCCGGCAATTTCGTGGCCGAGAATCAGCGGTCTCTTCACGATTCCCGCCAGCTGTGTCCAATCTCCATCAGCCACGTGCACGTCGGAATGGCAGGCACCACAGGCTTCCACCTGGATCAAAACTTCATCTGCTTCGGGATGAGGGCGTTCCACTTCCTCGATCGAGAGCGGCTTCTTGAAATCGTGCAGGATAGCGGCTTTCATTTACCTTTAGCCTTGCAAGAACGGGGAGAGCAGACTGGTCCAGGAACCAATCACGGCTTAACACCGCGCAGGAAAAACTCAACGGCGCTATCCACGCGCTCAGTGAGTTTGTGGGGTCCTGTCAGGTCGACGGTCCACTGGCGGACCACGGTGTGGTAGAGGGCCTCCATGAATTCCGCGAGATGCACCACGGGGAACACGCTCGTGATTTCGCCGCGTTCCTGACCCTGCGCCAAGATTTCCCGCAGCCGGCTCACCGCAACTCCCTCGACTCCGCGTACCTCCGGAGAACGCACCGGATCCATCGCGCCCGACAGTACCACCGCTTTCCATAGCGCCCGGTCGGCTTCCACTTCGAGTGCCATGGCGTGATACAGGCGATGCAAGCGCTCCGTGGTATCAGCCTTGGTGGAAAGTTCGGATTTGAGGCGCTCCGCCACGCATTCGAAGCCGAGCTTACCCACATCCCGTAAAACAGCGTCCTTGCTCGGGAAATAGCGGAAGAAAGTCGGCTGGCTGATTTCGAGAATTTTGACAATATCATCGACGCGAGTTTTCTCGTAACCCTGTTTGCGGAACAATCGGATGGATGTGTCGATAATTTGCTGACGAAGTCGCGCCTTCTTGCGCTCACGCAGCCCTGGGACCTCCTGCATGTGCGCCGCTGCGTTTAGCTTCATCAATGTCCTGCGCTTCGGACCTCTCTTTGGTGGCGCAACCTCAAAACGAGCCATATATCCATTCTCCTCCTGAATTCAGTTGCAGGAGGTGCTATCGGTCTGGTCCTCGGGCAACGTGATCGATTGTAACAATTCAAGTTTCGCTCGTTTCTCTTCGTGCCCTTTGTGGTTAAGTTCGTCAGAGTAACACACCACCTGACTCTTACAAGTTGACGTTAGTCACTCATATCTGATATAGACTAACATAATTTTGTGACGCGAATCTTTGGACTGTTGTCACACCAGCATCGCGGCGCAGATTCGTGTCTGCAATAACCATCCTTCGACCCGGGGGAAGATGATGACAACTGCCGCGGCAACTCCTCTTCAAGTTAAAGGCGGCGCGTTCCTCATTGAGGATCGTTCGCCCAACGAAATTTTCACGGCCGAAGATCTGAACGAAGAACACCTTGCAATAGCCCGCACGGTCGACCAATTCTGGACGAATGAGGTGGAACCTCATCTCGAGGCGATCCGCCAGCAGACTCCGGGGGTCGCACTCAGCGTGCTTCGCAAAGCGGCCGAGCTGGGACTCGCCGCGATACCGATCCCCGAGAAATTCGGCGGCATGGAAATGGACCTGCCGTCTGTAATGATCGCGGGTGAGCATCTGGCCCGGGACGCTTCTTACGGGTCCTGGCACTCCTCCCATACCGGGATCGGTACGCTGCCCGTTCTTTTCTTTGGCAACGAAGAACAGAAGCGGAGATATCTTCCCAAGCTGGCGAAGGTTGAGCTCTTGGCCGCTTACGCGCTAACCGAACCGCAGGCCGGCTCCGATGCTCTCGCCGTGCGTACCCGGGCGGATCTCAGCGCAGACGGCAAATACTACGTCCTCAACGGACAGAAGATGTGGATCACCAACGGAGGCGCGGCAGACCTCTTTACCGTATTCGCTAAAGTAGGCGGCGAGAAGTTCACGGCGTTCCTGGTGGAGCGCAGCTTTCCCGGCGTGACCAGCGGCGCCGAAGAACACAAGATGGG
>PLBX01000509.1:7028-9486 GCA_003135495.1 Acidobacteriaceae bacterium
GCCGTGGGTGGAGCAAAAAACGTGCTTGCCATCTGCTTGAAATACGCCAAAGAACGCAAAGCATTCGGATCGGCGATCGCCGAGTTCGGCGCCATCCAGTATAAGCTGGCGGAGATGGCGATTCGCACGTTCGCGGTGGAATCCATGGTGTGGCGTGTGGTGGGACTCATCGAGAGCCAATTGGCGCAGTCCGCTCACGATAAGCACGCGGATTCACAGACCGAGCTCAAAGCCGTTGAAGAGTACGCCGCGGAGTGCTCGATGATTAAGGTGTATGCCTCCGAGATGCTGGATTACGTTGTCGATGAAGGCGTGCAAATCCACGGCGGCTATGGCTACCATCAAGATTATGCGGTGGAACGGGCTTACCGTGATTCGCGAATTAACCGGATCTTCGAAGGTACCAACGAAATCAACCGGCTCCTCATAACGGGAATGCTGCTGAAACGCGCCGCTCGTGGGCAACTGGGGCTTATCCCCGCTATTCAGGCCGTAGTCGGCGGGCCTGGCAATGGGGCAACGGCCTCTGCGAGCACCGACAAAGATAGAGATGAAGACGCGCGGCTTGTGCAGAGCGCGAAGAAGATTGCACTGTTCACGATCGGGATTGCCTATCAAAAATACCGGGCCGAGTTGGAAAAACAGCAGGAGATCGTGATGAACATTTCCGATATCGTCATGGAAGTTTTCGCGATGGAGTCGAGCTTGCTTCGAAGTCGCAAGCTTGCAGCCTCGGGCAAAGGGACCAATGCCGCCAACATGTGCGCCGTGTTTTTGCGCGAGGCCATGGATCGAGTAGAAGTCTCGGCGCGAAATGTCATCGGCGCCTGCTCGGCTGGCCACGCCCTGGGGGAGAATATGGCGACTCTACGCGGCTTTGCCAACTACGATCCGCTCGATGGGGTTGCACTGCGGCGTAGTATTGCCGGCCGACTTCTGGCCGCCGCGCGCTACACGGTCTGACAGTAACCCGTCATTCGCTATGGCTGCTTCTAACCCGGTAAACCGCCAATGGCGGCTCAAATCGCGGCCCACGGGGCTGATTAAAGCTGACAACTTCGAGCTTGTGTCCCAACCCATGCCGGTGCCTGAGGAGGCCCAGTTTCTGATTCGCAGCGTATATCTCTCGCTCGATCCAGCGATGCGGGGGTGGCTGATTGACCGTCCGTCCTACGTTCCGCCCGTGCAGATTGGCGAAATCATGCGCGGGTTGGCTATCGGAATAGTGGAGAAATCAAATCATCCAAAATTTGCCGCCGGTGACCGAGTCCAAGGGATGTTCGGCTGGCAAGAATATCTGCTTTCCAATGGTGAAGCTGTGACGAAGTTGCCGGAGAGCAGACTTCCATTTTCGGCTTACCTTGGACTGTTTGGACTGGCTGGGTTAACCGCCTACGGTGGACTTTTGGAAGTGGGACAGCCCAAGGGCAGCGAAACTCTCCTGATCTCCGGCGCCGCAGGTTCGGTCGGATCACTCGTCGGCCAGATCGGCAAGATCAAGGGACTTCGTGTAGTCGGCATCGCCGGAACCGACGAGAAGTGCAATTGGCTACGAGACGAACTCGGTTTCGACGCTGCCGTGAACTACAAAGACTACAACTACAAGAAACAGCTGAAGGCTGCCTGTGCGAACGGAGTGGATATTTATTTCGAGAACGTCGGTGGAGAAATCTTGGAAAGCGCGCTCTACCTCATGAACACCTTTGGTCGCGTGGTGCTTTGCGGCCTGATCTCGCAGTACAACGCCACGGCACCCGTTCCGGGACCCTCCAACTTTGCGCTGGTGATCAGCAAGCGCCTCAAGATCCAAGGTTTCCTCGCAACTGATTACTCTTCGAAAGTAAAGGAAATGGTGAGTAACTTCACGCAGTGGCACAGCTCAGGCCAGCTTAAGTATCGGGTGGATATCGTCCGCGGTCTCGAGTCTGCACCAGCGGCGATCAACAAATTATTCGACGGTTCCAATAATGGCAAACTAATGGTTCAACTCTCAGACCCTCCCGCCGCTCCTTAGCGCTCTGGGTTTGAGATGAGCCTTTTCTCCGCTCTCAACAGTCATACGCTACCGGGATTGCCTTCGAACGCAGCTTGCCAAAGGCTGCGCTCTACGAACCAACCGAGAAGTTAAGTCCTTGAATCTGCGCGCGCTATCAGGAGGAGGATCAAGTTTCAAATCCTTCTCGGCCCAAGATAGTGGGACTCTCGGAGCGATGTAGTAGTTGAGGNNGACTTGGAACGCACGGACGACACCGTAAGTCATTGAAGATCACCCCAGGTCAAGAGTTTTGTGGGCTTCTTTGTGGGCTACGAGCGCTCCCAGAATGGCACATCGGAGCCATTCCTATCTACGACACAGGCCGTTAGGCTGAATGTTAGCAGTTCTTTGGGGAAGGGCTGTCAACTAGCGCCCACGACTCGAAAGAGTTTGGGGCGTTTTGTTTTGACCCGTGGTTAGTGT
>PLBX01000053.1 GCA_003135495.1 Acidobacteriaceae bacterium
GAGCGCGACGTTTTATGTCTGCGGAAACACCTCGGCTGACGCGACGCTCTACCAAGTTCGGATCACGTCCAATGCAATATCGGCTAGTGGCACGAGCGTGCTGGCCGTTTCTACCGGCAATACGACGTGCTCTCCGGTGTCTGAGGTATATAGCAGCAGCACGGACTGGATCTTTCTCAGCGTGGAATCGTTGGGTTCCACATCTGCGGCGGTGAACTGTCCGAGCAAAGTGGGATGTCTTATGTCTTTCTCTGTGCCTACAACTCTTGGCGGAGCGCTGCCGACCAGCACCAAAGCCACGCTGGCGGAGAGCGGGGGCACGAGCGGAGTAGTGATTGACAACACTGTTACACCGGGAACCCTGGACACATCCCAGGTATACTTCTCCACTCTCAGCAATCAGGTTTGTGGAACGTCGGGTACAGGCGGGTGCGCGATACAGGCGTCGCAGTCTGCATTGCAGTAGCGAGTCACAGTCATACCCGCAAGAAATGGGCCGCTGGAAATGATAGCGGGGACGCGGATTGACTACGAGTTTTTGCGGTTAGAGAGACACTGCCCTAGAGAACCAACCTTGCCACAACTTAATGCCTGCGTCTCAAACACGCGCTCGAAGCGAAAGGCGGGCTTCACGTAGATTTTCCTTGGTGTTCGCCTGTGGTAAGTCGGTCCGTTCTCTTCAGGTTCCACCGAATTCGCACTTGCAATTTTGAGGGATCACTCCTAGTTCCCGGGATTACACAGCTTTCTGGATCGGAACGGTTCACTTAAAACATTTCAAACGGCGAACTGGGCAAATAGGGTCTGTTGTTTTGACACACACTGAATATCGTTGCACGTGTTGGGTTGTTCTATCGGCGTGAACCATCGTAAC
This sequence comes from Acidobacteriaceae bacterium, assembly GCA_003135495.1. Taxonomy (GTDB): domain Bacteria; phylum Acidobacteriota; class Terriglobia; order Terriglobales; family Acidobacteriaceae; genus Acidiflorens. The sequence continues at coordinate 875 of PLBX01000053.1, forward strand.
TCCCCACAAATTACTTACGAAAGTCGCATGTACGTTTGGTACCTAGTCTAGGTCCCGGACACTTTCTAGTATTAACCACAGTCAAATGGACGTCGGTACATGTTGTGTAGTTGGCAGAAATTGGGCCGAATGATTGTGTCTTTACGCAAATGGGCAGCTATGGCAATGCCAATGAGAGGCCTCAAAAACAATTCGCGTGTTAAGAGGCATCGAGCAAGCGGCTTTAGCTTGCTAGAGATGCTGACGGTAGTGGCCATCAGCATCATCATGGTGGCGGTTACCTTCGTCGGCATGGTGCCAATCATGAAGCAGCAGCGCGTCACCAACGCTTACAACCTGACATTGGAAGCAATGCGTCAGGCTAGAGACAACGCGATCGCGCAGCGGACATCGTACTCAGTGACTTTTTCGAGCTCGACCTCCCCAAACTCGATTACGGTGGCGCCTACATTGACCGCGGGGGCCTTTCAAGGCCAGCAGAATAGCGTGACCTATCAATTGCCGTCCGATGTGTCATTTTATGCAGCATCGGCGATATCTAGCACGGCACCTCCCGACAACTATGGATCGGGCGCACACGCGATAGATTTTGGGTATACGCCGAGCGGCGGAGCTGGAGGGGCCACGACGATTTACTTCTGTCCCGACGGTTCATCGCAGATCGCGTTAAGTTGCGCCGGCGCCGGCAACTGGGATGGAGGCGTCGTGTACATGTCGCGAACCGGAGACCTCATGAGTTCGCGGGCGATTTCGCTGTGGGGCGCAACCGGCCGCATTCACGGATGGCGGCTTTACCCAATTGGGTCGGGGAGCACTTATAAATGGCTACGACAATGAATCGCACGGCAACAATCCGTCGCAGGACTTCTCCAGTGCGGAGGCAGACCGAACACGGATTTTCTTTGCTCGAAGTTGTGATCTCGATGGTCATCTTGACAGTCGGAATGGTCAGCCTGCTCGGAGTCTTCGGCTTGGCCATGGCTGCCACCCAGACCTCCCAGCAGGACATGATCGCCAAACAACTGGCGAACGAGGCTTACGAGAGCATCGTCACCGCGCACAACACGTCGCAGCTCAACTGGGATCAAATCCAAAATGCGGACGCGACCAATTGCCCCATCACTGGCACTTCGCCATGCGGTATCTTCACGGGTGCGACGAACAGTCCAACATTTGAGCCGCTATACAATGCCGGGGCTGACGGAATCTTTGGGACGGCGGACGATGCGACTGCTGGCGAGCAGACTCTTCAAGACCCTGGGCCAGACGGGATTTTTCAAACTGCGGATGACACCTTTATTCCTTTGACCGGCTATCAGCGCGCAATTCAACTGCAGCCAGTAGTCGATTCAAGCGGAAACACCGTGACTTCGGTGCGCAGCGTGACTATTACGGTGAAGTATGCGACGTCCCAGGCGGCTATTCCAAAAACGTACATTTTGAATTCTTACATTTCAGAGTACTAGCAGGAGGCCGAGGGAAAAATCATGAGCCATCGCACGACAAAGCGCGAGAGTGGAATCAGCCTCCTGGAGATGGTGGTCTCCATGGCCATCGGATTGATTGTGCTGGGCGGAGCGGTGCAGATCTACATTCAGGGTGTGTCCGCGACTTGGACGGTTACCCAGCGGGCGGAGATGCAGCAGGATTTTCGGGCCGCTTCTAACATTTTGACAAAGGACCTAAGCCTGGCCGGAGCGGGAATGAGCCTGGGCGCCGCTATACCCCTGCCGTCTACCGTAACTCCGGTGTATGGCTGCTCGCAAACAACTGGTTCGTGCTACATCAACGGCGGCTCGGTTGCTTTCCCGGTGCAGAGCACTACCGCATTTCTCTACGGGCTGTTGCCGGGATATAACGCCGGACCTACGCTGCTCACTGCGCAAGGCCCCACCGACGCGGTCACGGTGGCGTATATGGACAACAACTTTTATCTGGACTGCTACACCGCCACCATCACAAGCACCACGACAGTAACCTTCTCGCTGCCGGGAACTACGAGTGCGAATTGCACCGCGAACGGCAACACCATCCAGAGCGTGAATGATTCGGCGGTGGGACTCACGTCGGGCGACCTGGTCTTGTTTACGTTTGGAACCACGAGCATCGTGGCGGAGGTCACCACCGGCGCTACGAGCGGCGGAGTCGTGACCTTTGCCGCTAATGATGTAATGAAGCTGAACCAGGCGTCCACCGTCAGCAATAGCTTGGCTAACAAGTATTCGGCGACTCCGGTTACGGGATTTGGACAACGCCTTCTGCTAATTAGCTATTACATAGAGAACAGTCCCACCCCGCCGCGACTGATGCAGCAGGTTAGTGGACATACGCCTATCCCGGTGGCGGAAAATGTGGTTTATCTGAAACTCACCTACGACCTCTTTAATACCTCTACTAACTTACCGGCAGTAGCCTGCAACAACCCGGGCGCGGCCACCGATGGCTGCTCCGGCGCTTCGACTGGACTGCTCCCCAACCAGGTCACCAAGATCAATATTCAAAACATGGCAATGGATAGCACGCTCATGGGCGCTCAGGGCGGTTATCAGCGAATGGATCTAGTGACGTCAGTAAGCGCACGAAATCTTACGTATACCAATAGTTATCCCAACTAGAGGGAGACGGCGAAGGGGAGTTACGACAATGGGCAGCGACACCACAGTGAGCTACAGCACGGTGAGTTACGGCATGGAGAATTGCAGCATGGGGAGTTATGAAATGAAAAGCGCGCGACGGCACGCCAAAGGGTTCACGCTAATTGCATCCTTGCTAATGCTGTTACTGTTGTCGGGAATCGCGATCGGTCTGATGATGATGGTCAACACCGAAGGCAAGGTGGGTGCGACTGATCTGCAGAATAACCTGGCCTATCACGCCGCCGAGGGCGGCATCGAGAAAATGTTCTCCGACCTGAGCGGTGTGATCCAGAGCGTGCAGGCTCCGACCGCCGCCCAAATCTGCAGCGCGTCCAACAATCCGCCTTCGATGGGCGGAGTCACGTGGCAACAGTACTCGGTGACCCCGCAGGGGATGACTTGCCCGCCGCCGACCCCAAATACAGCGGCGCCCGCTACCCCGGGAGTCATCACTTCGGGACCGAATGCAGGTTTGTTTGCCCAGATCATTCCCGTGAATCTCCAGGTGACCGCGGCTTTACCAGGCGGCCAGGAAGCAAGCCTGATCCGGACCGCGCAGGTGGCGCTGATTCCAGTCTTCCAGTTCGGAATGTTTTGCGAAGCCGATTGCTCCATCTTTCCCGGCTCCGGCATGACTTTTGCCGGCCCCATACACGCCAACGGAGATTTCTATCCCTTCGTTGGGTCCGGCTCGACGTTGACCTTCCAGGCCAAAGTCTCGGCTTACGGCAACATTGTTCGGACCGTGCTGCCGAACACAAGGACCGCCAGCACCTATTCCGGAACCGTATTGGTGCCGACCTCTGCCGCTACCAATGCTTGCAGCACCTCGACAACCAACTGCACCACTCTGGCGGCGGTGAGCACCAGTTCTCCTTGGGGAAATGGCAGCGTGGAGGGACTTGGGGGAATTCCGCCGTCGACCTATAGTCCGGCTTGGACGAATTTTTCTAACACCACCACGAACGGTGAGCTCATCAACGGTAACTATGGCAATAAAACCGCCGGGCAGCAAGGCACCGGGGCCAGAAAACTGTCGCTGCCCTTCGTCAATGGCACNNAAAACTTCCCGTATCAGATTATTCGGCGTCCACCAGCGGGCGAGTCGGCAACGTCGTTGCTAGGACAATCGCGCGAATATAACATGGCGCAGATTCGAGTTCTGTTGAGCGATGATCCGGCCGAGTTTCAGAACGGCACGGGAGCATCGGACGCAAACAACGTTCGCTTGGCGAACGTAGGGCAAACCTCGACCACGGCAACCCAGTGGGGAGTCACCATGGCGGCGGGCGATTACGTCACATCGACGTTCGGGACGCCGGCAGCGGGCAACACCTATAATTTGTACTTTGCCGCTGCATCGAATGCAGTTCCAATTCCCGCTAACTGCTCCTCTTCTACCGGAACCTGTCCCTCGGACGACTGGGGCGTACTGCCAGTGACCTGGAGTTCGGCGATGGCGTCGGCAGCTGGCGTTGCCTATGCCCCGCCGGTGCCGTCCACCGCCCCGATCTACTGGAATAACGGCCCCACTCCTACGGTTAACCTTTGCCCGCCGTCAACCGTTAGCGCAGCCAGCGTACCGGCGGGTTGCCCGAGCACGGGAGCGTATCCTTACTATGCTCTTCCCAACCCCGCTCTTCCCGTCGTCAGCAGCACGCTCACACCGTACAACTCGGCTTTCTCCGATTCCTGGAGTCTGATTGACGGCTGGTTGCGGGTGGAATATCTCAACAATTCCGGAACATGGGTTCCCGTAACCAACGAATGGCTGTCACTGGGGTTTGCTCGGGGCGTGACCGCGCCTACCGCCAATGGTGCGGGGCTACCAGCGACTGGGACTCCTAACCCGATTAATCCCAACGCAATTCTGCTGCTGCAGGAACCGGCTGACCGTGGCACTAGCAGCACGCTTGCTTCCGAAGCAAGCTTGAGCGCCAATAATGGGACTGCGCCGATCTGTACCCATTTGAACTCAAGCGGCGTATGCACAACGTGGACTTGGGGCAGGCCGCCGCTACTTGCTGCGGACACTCTAGCGTTATCCACGGTAGGAACGGCCGGGGATTGGGCGTTTGGCCTGACTCCCACCGCTGCCAGTTCGACGACCACACCGCAGAGCATCACCGAGTACAACTGGTATCCCATCAACTTCTACGACGCCCGCGAAGGCGAACCGCGCGACATCGACTGGTCGAGCAATCTCGGAACAAGCGACAATAGCTGCACCACCAACGGCGTAATGAATGCCGTCGAAATCGACGTGGGCAACTTGAAGCGATGGCTGGCTGGTTCGACTGGCACCTCCGGTACCAATGTCAATTCTTCCACGCAGAACGGCTACATTCTGTATTTCTCGGATCGCCGGGGTATGCTGCCGAGCCCGAACGCCACGCCTCCGAACGTCGCGAATACAAAGAGCGGCGACTCGGGCCTGGAAGACACGGTTAACGCCTCAAGCTCCGCCGGCACTCCCAACGGGACCAAAGAACCGAAGATGGCTGGTCAGGCTTATTCTCCCGAGGACGACAACGAGAACGGCGCGCTCGACAACTGGGGCGCGTACAACCTGGGACGGGGCTTCTATGGCACGATCGCCAACGCTGCCAAGAACCTGAATACCCAAATCATCAGCACGAATCCACCTCCCGATCCGTATGGCACGATTGCGGCCAATGGCGGCAATCGAATTAACAGCTGCGGCCGAACCGCGCGCAAGAACTGGGTCAGCGGCGCGCGCCACGTCTTGAAACTGGTGGATGGATCACTGGGCAACGTGCCGCTAAGCCCGAACCCAATTGTGACGAGCGGAGTAACGTACAACGGCGGATTTACCGTGGCATCGGAAAATCCGGTGTACATTCAGGGCGATTACAACTCAAATGCTGGTGACTCAACGTGGAGCGCGACCCCTACCGACGCGGCGGGACATGCGGCTGCGGCTGTAATCGCCGACTCAGTCACTCTCCTGTCAAATGGCTGGGACGACAGGGTGAGCATGGTGGGCGTGTCCGGCAACTCATCGCCCTCGCACGTTGGGAACCGGGTAGCTTCAACTACCTATTACCGTACGGCGATCTCGGCCGGGAAGAACATGACTTTCAACTACCCTACGGCTTGGGCTCCCACAGCGGACGTCGGCACGGACGGAGGCATCCACAACTTCCTGCACTTGCTGGAGAACTGGGGTAGCGGCCCTTGGGTGTACTACAAAGGCTCTATGGCCAGCCTGTACTACTCAACCTATAACACCGGGTTTTTCAAGTGCTGTACAGCTGTATATGGCGTCCCAACCCGAAATTTCATTTTCGACGCGGACTTCACCAACCCGGCAGGCCTGCCACCCGGAACCCCAATGTTCCGCGATGTGGAAAGCCTGGGTTACCGGCAGTTATTTACAGCACGCACTAACTAAACGATGCCGACGAGATAGAATCCGTAAGGAAGGTTTATCTGAAGGAAGGTGTCTCGATTTTCGAAACATAGATACAATATTCTCGGGGCGAACCATGGCAATTAAACGTCATGAGCTGATGGAAACTTCAGTCTTGCAACTCAGCGCATTAGTTAAAGCCCGCAGAAATCTTAATAAGGAGATTCTCCGCCTCCAACGC
>PLBX01000401.1 GCA_003135495.1 Acidobacteriaceae bacterium
CGGCGACGGCAAGCTCGATCTCGTGGTCGCAAACCAGAACGATACCACCGTGACTGTTCTGCTCGGAAACGGCGACGGAACCTTCACGCCCGCTGCTGGTTCGCCCATTGCCGTGGGCGGAGCGCCGAACTCGGTTGCGGTTGGCGACTTCAACAGCAGTGGACGGCTTGGCATCGCCGTCGCCGTAGGAGCCAACGTCGTCGTTCTCGTCCAGCAGCCGTAACTGGCGCTTCCGAAGCCACCATCTGCACCGCCTCGAGGGCCTAACCCATTCCCCTGCCAAAACTTACCGTTGGATGCCCAAATTCGACCAATTCCTGCGTGGCCTTGCGCGAATTCCCCTCTGGGCTTAATATTGAAGTGCGACCGAATCAGTCGGAGTTTTAGCCGACTATTTGGGTCGCCATTACGGTTGTTCCAGATGCTCAAACTGACAAAAAAAGCGGATTACGGCCTGATGGCCATGAAGCACTTGGCGGAGCACGTAGCGCAAGGCGCGTGCAGCGCCAAGGATATAGCCGAGGCTTACGGCATTCCGCAAGAGGCGCTAGCGAAGATTCTGCAGCGCCTCGCAAAGATTGGTTTGGTGCGGTCGCAGCATGGCGTGAACGGCGGCTATACCTTGACTCGAGATCCGAAGACGATTTCGGCGTTCGAAGTGATTAAGGCGATTGATGGGCCGTTGTTCATTACGTCGTGCGTAACGGTTCGCGGGGAGTGCGGCCAAAGCGATCGTTGCACCATACGAGAGCCGCTGCGCAAGGTGAATGAAAGCATCGAGCAGGTGCTGAAGAACATCAAAATTTCACAGATGCAGGAAGAGCCCGAAGTTTTCGGATTGGATAAAGAAGCAAGGCCCGAGCCGAAAAAGTCGGCCGAACTGGTAACGATTTCGTAGAGCAGTCTTAGAAAAGGTTTCGGATCAGGGCATCGCTTTAGCGAGGCCGAAGCAGGCCGATGTTTGAAGCCCTTTAGGGCTGAATGGAAGTTAAGGAGACAGCAATCATGAGCACGAAGACGGCGACCCCAGCCAGTCAGACTTTCGGACAGCACCATGCTCCCAATGGCATCAAGCTGCCCATCTATATGGATAATCACGCGACGACGCCAATGGATCCGCGCGTCCTCGAAGAGATGCTGCCCTACTTCATGGAGAAGTTCGGCAATCCCGCCAGCCGTAATCATCCTTTCGGATGGGCTGCGGAAGAAGCGGTCGAGATCTCGCGCGAGCGCATTGCCAAGCTGATCGGGGCGACGCCAAAAGAAATCATCTTCACTTCCGGCGCCACCGAAAGCGATAACCTCGCCATCAAGGGCGTGGCGGCGATGTACCGCGAAAAGGGCAATCACATCATCACCGCGGTTACGGAACACAAAGCCGTGCTTGATACTTGCAAGCATCTGGAGAAGTACGGCTTCCGAGTGACTTACTTGCCCGTGCAGAAAAACGGGCTTGTAGACCTTGACGATTTGAAGCGCGCCATTGACGACAAGACAATTCTAGTCACGATCATGGCGGCCAATAACGAAATTGGCGTGTTGCAGCCGATCGCGGAAATCGGCAAGCTCTGTCGCGAGCGCGGCGTCATCTTCCATACCGACGCGGTTCAGGCTATCGGTAAAGTGCCGGTCGATGTGAACAAGATGAACATCGACGTCGCGTCCATCACGGCGCACAAGCTCTATGGGCCGAAGGGCGCGGGCGCTTTATATGTTCGACGCAAGAATCCGCGGGTACAGATTGTGCCGCTGATCGATGGCGGCGGCCACGAGCGCGGAATGCGATCCGGCACGCTGAATGTTCCCGGCATCGCCGGCCTGGGTAAGGCGTGCGCAATTGCGCAGGAAGAGATGGCGCAGGAATCCTGCAAAATGGCGGGCCTGCGGAATCGCTTGAAAGACAGCATCATGAGTCGGCTGGACGAGGTCTACATCAACGGCACCATGGAGCATCGACTGCCCGGCAATCTGAATATCAGCTTTGCCTATGTGGAAGGCGAGTCGCTGCTGATGGGCATCAACGATATCGCGGTTTCGAGCGGTTCGGCATGCACCTCGGCGACGCTTGAACCATCTTATGTATTGAAGGCTCTGGGCACCGGGGACGATCTGGCGCACAGTTCGATTCGTTTCGGCATTGGACGCTTCAACACCGAGGCTGAAGTTGATTACGTGGGCGACCGCGTAGTTGAAACAGTGTTGCGTCTGCGCGAACTTTCGCCGCTCTATGAAATGGCGAAAGAGGGCGTGGATTTGAAGAGTGTGAAGTGGGCGGCAGAAGCGCACTAAATCTGATGACTTTGTTGGAAGGTCATTGGATGTTTGAAAGATGGGATGTTTGAAAGATGCAACTTTGAAATCTTAAGGGGTGAAAGATGTCATATAGCGATAAGGTAATCGACCACTACAACAATCCGCGCAACGTCGGCTCCATGGACAAGAAGGATTCGGACGTAGGCACGGGCCTGGTCGGCGCACCGGAGTGCGGCGACGTGATGAAGCTGCAGATCAAAGTGAATCCGCAGACCAACGTCATCGAAGATGCCAAGTTCAAGACCTTCGGATGCGGCTCTGCGATTGCGTCGTCTTCGCTGGCGACCGAGTGGGTCAAGGGCAAGACCATCGACGAAGCGCTCGCGATCAAGAACACCGAGATCGTAAAAGAACTCGCCCTGCCTCCGGTAAAGATTCACTGCTCCGTGTTGGCGGAAGACGCCATCCGAGCCGCGATCGGCGACTGGAAGAAGAAGCAGGAATCGGCGAAGCCGTTGGAAGTGCAGGCCGCGCAGTAATTGTTGCTGTAGAGACGGGGCTTGCCCCGTCTCCCAACTTGCGGCGAAACTGCAGATCCCTCGCTTCGCGCGGGATGACAAAGAGCTTGGAAGTTTTAGAGCTTTTGAAAGTTTAAAGCTATGGATCAAGTCGTAAAGGACGAAGCGGTCACAGCACAGCCGACGGCACCCGCACCCAAGGCCCCAGCCAAGGGCATTCAGGTGACGCCGAAAGCGCTGGCGCGAATTCGCTCGGCGATGGCGAAAGAAAACGTCTCGCCGGAGCAGGGCGGGCTTCGTTTGGGAGTTCAGGGTGGCGGCTGCTCGGGGCTGAGTTACAACATCCGCTTCGACACTCGGCCGCGTGAGCGCGACCGGGTTTTTCAGTTTGAAGATGTGCGGGTTTTTGTGGATCCGAAGTCATTCATTTATCTGCACGGCATGATCCTCGACTACAACGAATCTTTAATGCAGCAGGGCTTCGCCTTCGTCAATCCGAATTCGACCAAGTCCTGCGGCTGCGGTAGTTCTTTCTCTTAGGTATAGAGATCGTGTGGTATCGGGGCTTCGCCCCGGCCGGACGGGCCATAGGCCCGTCACCACACAACCAAAGTAGTGACGAGGGCGGGCCGAGCGCTCGCCCCGAATTTTGTTATGGCAAATGCGGAAAGCAAATCGTCGTTGATCATGCTCGGCCAATCGGCTAGTCAGGCGTCCAGCCATTCGCTCGAAGACGCGACTCCGAGTTGCTGGTCGTGCGGAACGATGCGCGCGGTGCACTTTTGCAGTTCCTGCGGCAAAGTGCAGCCGCCTGTGCCGGTCGACTACTTCACTTTTTTTGGCTTTCCGCGCAAGCTCAACCTCGATACGGCCGCGTTGGAAAAAGAATTTTACGCGCTGAGCCGCAAGCTTCACCCTGACGTCTTCGGCCAGGCTGAAGAGCAGGAACGGTCGTGGAGCCTGGAGCAGAGTTCGATGCTCAATGACGCGTATCGCACGCTGAAAGATCCAATCAAGCGCACCGAATACCTCTTGCGTCTCGAAGGCATCGAATTGGAAGAGCAATCGAAGCAGGCGACGGAAAAAGCGCGCTCCACGGGTGAGTTGAAAAAGCAGGTCGTGCCTCCTGATCTGCTGGAAGAAGTGTTCGAATTGAACATGCACCTCGAAGAACTACGCGCGCAGAAAAAGGTGGGCGAAGACGACCCGGCGTTGCTGGAAGAAATCGGCAGGGCGAAGCTTCCGCTGGAAGAAAAGCATGATGCGCTGCTCAATGAGTTGAAGTCTGAGTGGAACGAGTGGGACGAGTTAGTAGATGCATCGGCTGAAGCTGGAGCGAATGGGGAACGGCGCAAGATTCTCGACAAGATGGTGGACGTGTTGAACCGCAGAAACTACATTCGCAATCTGGTCAGGGACGTGAACGAGGCAATGGAGAATTAGGTCAGAGGTGCAAGGTCAGATTGCAGAAGTGAAAACCGAACGCCACTTACGGTTCTGACTTTTGGCTCTCAATTCTGCAATCTGACTTCTGACCTCTGCAATCGTTTATCAAAATGGCTACTGACTACATCGTCGGCATCGATCTCGGCACCACGAACTCGCTCGTGGCGCACATGCAGGGGGACGCGCCTGTCGTTATTCCGGGAGAAGATGGGCTGAATCTTGTGCCGTCGGTGGTGGCGCTCGACGAAAAGAATCAAGTCATCGTCGGTAATGCCGCTCGCAAATATCTGATCGAGACACCGGAGCGCGCGGTGTACTCGGTGAAACGGCTGATGGGGCGGGGCGTTGAGGATGTGCAGGAGGAACTCAAGCTTTTTCCGTTTCGCTTGGCGGAAGACCTTGAGCCTGGCGAAGTGCTGCGCATC
>PLBX01000139.1 GCA_003135495.1 Acidobacteriaceae bacterium
CCTTCTCATCCCATCTGATTACAACAATAATCTGACGTATCGCTGATTCTCACGCACGTGCTAATCTCGACTCCTGATTTGCACGTGGAGGAGCGGATGGTCAGGATTTGCTCTACATTGTTTTTGGCGACTGTCTTCTGCTCTGCGATGTGGGGACAGGATAAGCAGTTCACAAACGACTGGGCAAAGGCCGCAAACTCTCCCGGCAGCACTCTCACGCTAAAGGAAACGAGTCGAAAGGGGGTCGACGGACGCACGGTTGTTTCCTACAGGTTGTTTGCGTCAGGGTTGCCTAAAGGCCAGCACTTCAGGCTATGGACATGGAATTTGGGAAGTGAGCCTCAGGCTGTAACCGATGCATTTATCAATCCCGACGGATTGATCGTAAATGTTTTGGGGGACGCCACACGCAAAGTTTCGGAAGATCCGATCGATGTAAGGGCGATCGCTGGTCGTGGCGAGCCGAAACGGTTCGCGCTTACGTCGGATGACCAAACGCTGCAAGCGTTTGCGGAAGCGGTGCCCTTTCCAATTGAAAAGAGTGCGAACGGATGCAGGTTGTCGGTCGAAATGTCTGCTCCAAATTATGCAGGGGTCATCGTTCGCGGTTCGGGCTTTCAGCCCGGCGAGTCGCTCACCGTCGAACTTGCTTCTGGCCCGGAGGGTGGTAAACAACAAACCACTGCCACACCGACTGGCACTTATACTGCGGTCATTTTCCCAGCGGTCAAGGGACAAAAATCAGGGAAGGCCAGCGTGACGATAACCACCCCGAAGTGTAGCGTCGCGGTGCAATTTCCTTGGGGCGACGGCAGCTACAAGATTCAATAGATGGCTCGAAACGTTTTCTAACTCGCCAGAGTTCGAATTCTCCTCCCTAAGTTCATCCCGCCATTCGTTGACTGCCCACTCCCTCCTCCGTAAGATGAATCGACTTAAAATCCGTCACATTCCTCTATTGCCAACATGATCGATCAGACCATCTCGCACTACCGCATCATCGAGAAGCTTGGTGGCGGAGGCATGGGTGTAGTTTACAAAGCTGAAGACACCGAACTCGGCCGCTTCGTTGCCCTTAAGTTCCTCCCCGACGAACTGTCGCGCGATCCCCAAGCACTCGAACGCTTTCGCCGGGAGGCGCGAGCCGCGTCTGCTCTCAATCATCCCAACATCTGCACCATCTACGAAATTGGCAAGCACGGCGAGCAATCTTTCATCGCCATGGAGTTTCTGGACGGCGCAACCCTCAAGCACCTCATCCAAGGCAGGCCGCTGGATAACGAAACTCTTCTTTCGCTAGCGATCGAGATTGCCGACGGTTTAGACGCCGCGCATTCGCAAGGGATTGTCCACCGCGATATCAAACCCGCCAACATCTTCGTCACCAAGCGTGGTCATGCCAAAGTGCTCGATTTCGGCCTCGCCAAGGTTGATCTCAGTGGCCGTTCCTCCAGCCGGGTAGCGTCGGCGAATACGATGACCGCAGCCACCGCCCATGGCGCGAACTATGACCACCTGACCAGCCCCGGTTCGGCTCTCGGCACCGTGGCCTACATGTCACCGGAGCAGGCGCGCGCCAAGGAACTCGACGCGCGCACCGATCTTTTTTCTTTCGGCGCAGTCCTCTACGAAATGGCCACCGCGCAGTTACCCTTTCGCGGAGACAGCAGCGCAATTATTTTCGAAGCAATTCTCAACCGCGCTCCCGTTTCTCCAGTGCGCTTGAATCCAGATGTGCCACTTGAGTTGGAACACATCGTTAATAAGGCGCTGGAAAAAGACCGTGAGATGCGCTACCAGCACGCCGCCGACATGCGCGCCGACTTGAAGCGGCTGAAACGGCAAACAGAATCGCGTCCGGCGGAAGCCTCGGATTCGGGCTCAGGTCCAGCGGGCTCGGGTCCAGCGGTCGCGGCAGTCACGCCGGAAAGCGGTTCTCATCGTTATCCCGCGCAAACGCAGACTCAAGCTCAAGCGCAGAATTCGCCGCCATCAGGAACCTCTGCCTCCCGTCGTGCGGCATCGTCGTCCTCCGCGTTAACACCAGCATCCGGCCCCGGTCACGATGCACCCCTGTCGTCGCTAAAGAAATACCCGGCGGCGAAAATAGCGGCAGCCCTTGCCGCAGCCGCAATATTAATCGCCGCCCTTTTTTGGTTCACCAGACAACGCCCCGCTCCCACCATAGTCAGCGCCGGTCAAAAAACCATCGCCGTTCTTCCTCTACAAAACTTGGGCGCCAATAAAGATGTCGATTTCCTCCGCCTCGCCCTCGCTGACGAGATCGCAACTTCGCTCAGCTACGTTCGCTCGCTTACCATCCGCCCCTTCGCGACCACCAGCAAGTACGACTCGCCCACTCTCGACCTGCAGGAGGCTGGCCGCGCTATGCACGTCACCGACGTTGTCACCGGACACTATCTGAAGGAAGGCGACCAGATTCAGATCACCCTCGAAGCCGTAGACATCGCGGACAACCGTACAGTCTGGCGTGACACCATGACTGTCGCGGCCGCAGATCTCATTGCCATGCGAAGCCAGATCACGGCCAAAGTTCGCCAGGGACTGGTTCCCGCGTTGGGCGTCGGATCCGATTCAGGCGAAGCCGGCACCCATCCCAAAAACGAAGAGGCTTACGATCTCTACCTCCGCAGCATCGCGCTACCGCACGATCCCCAACCTAATAAAGATGCCATCGCTATGCTGGAGCGCGCCGTCGGATTAGACCCCAATTACGCCCCCGCCTGGGCCTACCTCGGAATTCGTTACCACTACGACAGCGCCTACGCGGGCGGAGGCGCGGCGGTGCATGATCGCTCCGACTCTGCCCTCGCACGCGCCATCTCACTCGATCCCAACTACATCATCGCCAACGCGTGGCTGATCACCAATCACGTGGAACAAAGTCAATTAGCCAGGGCTTATCAGGATGCGAAAGCGCTGGTCGAGCGGCATCCGGAAAATGCGCAAGCCCGTTTCGCGTTGGCCTACGTTCTTCGCTATGGAGGAGCGGTCGAGGAATCGGCGAAAGAATGCGATGCCGCCTTAGCCCTCGACTCCGGCAACTTCATGTTGCGCTCCTGCGCTTTCACCTTCGATCAACTCGGCAACTACACCCGCGCCATGGATTTTCTTCAGCTCGACGCTGGCTCGCTGTGGGCGGCTAGCAACATCAAGCAGCACTACATCCGCGACGGCAAATTAACGCAGGCTAGGGAAATCGTGGACAAATTTAAAAGCAGCCCGAACTTCAACTTCCAGCTGATGGCTGCGTGCTTCGAAAACCCGTCGTCTTCCGACGTGGCAACGTTAGCCCGCAGAGAGACGGACGCGCTACTCGCCGATTCCGACCCCGAACCCCGTTACATAGTTGCGGGCGACATTCTTTTCTGCGGCCAAAAAGGCATGGCGCTGCAACTGCTCAAGAGTGCAATCGCCGGACACTATTGCGCCTATTCAGGTTTGCAGAGCGATCCCTTGTGGGCAAAGCTGCGAGGCGCTCCCGAGTTCAACGATCTGCTAGCCGAAGCCAAACAATGCCAGGCTGACTTTCTCGCCGAGAGGTCGAAGCCGGCGCGGTAAATTGACGCATTGCACAGAGCGCGTTTGTTTTAGCGTGATAATATCTGCGCGTAGCGATGACCGACACAACCCGGCGGCGAAAGCTTTGCAGCTTAAGATCCAGAGTTCCATGTCCGGGGAGCAACGCCTGCTCCTTGCCTTCGAAATGAGCTTGTTCGCCCGCGAACTGGCGAGCGAGGGGATCCGGCGAGATCATCCCGAGTGGACCGCGTGGCAGGTCACGCGGGAGTTACTAAGGCTGGCTTTCCTCCCGGCACCGCTGCCCGCCGACCTTAGATGGCCGGAGTAATATTGCCGGGGCTAAAGCAATATAAAAAGATGAGTGTTCCGGAAGTTTTTGAAAGAATCACCCGATCGCTCGATCGGACCTGTTCGACGTCTTCCGCGCGGTGCAGGAACGATCCAAATTCAAAAAAATTGTTTGGGAAGACCCTCGAAGCAATTCTGAGTTTCCGACTCCCTACGCATTTTTGCTGTATACGATTAGCGCGGACCTCGCCGAATTGTCGCGCTCCGCGGTGCAGCAGGCGACCTGCCGATCCATGCCTGCCCGCGTTAAGGGCCCGGGGCAGGTCGCACAGGCTATAGCGCAGAATTGGTCATTCTGCGTTTGGAGTATCGCGGACTCTCAGTGCCAAGTAGCGCCGGAGTTCCGCAGTGAAATCATCAGGGATTACCTTGCGTTCATACTGGAACTTGGCTGGCAGCCGAGCGAGATATACTTTGGCTCAACCGGAAACGTGGAAGGGCTCGATGCTTGGCGAGACTTGTTCCTGGTAGAGTTGCAAAAGCGATTCACGCACGGCGGTCCGGCAACCATGGCAGCGCTTAAGGAAGCGGCTGAGTCGCTAGATAAGGGCAAAGGCTACTATAACGGCTACGCATGGCTTGAAAAGCAAATCTTCGGGAGCCACTGATCCAGCGCATATATTCGGCAGAAACGATTCCCCCGAAAGCGGCATCGTTACGTATCTCTTTCCGCCGGAGCCGAGGCTCCCACCGCCCGCTTGCTAGCCCAGTCCCGCAATTGCGCAAT
>PLBX01000224.1 GCA_003135495.1 Acidobacteriaceae bacterium
GCTGCTCTTGCTTTGCCAGCTTTGCCAGTCCGAAGTCCAGGATCTTCGCTGGCCCTCTTTCAACCAGGAAAATGTTGGCGGGCTTGATGTCGCGATGAACAACGCCCTTGGCGTGCGCGGCATTGAGGGCATCGGCAATCTCGGTTCCGAGCAACAGCAGGGTTTCGACGTCCAATGCTTTTCCGTTGATTCTGTGGCGGAGAGTCTGACCTTCCAGCAGTTCCATGGAAATAAAGGCGCGGCCATCGGCTTCGTCGATCTCATAGATGGTGCAGATGTTTGGATGATTGAGAGCCGAGGCAGCCTTGGCTTCACGCTGAAAACGGCTAAGTGCCTGAGGATCGGCGGCGACATTCTCCGGCAGGAACTTGAGGGCGACGAAGCGGCCGAGTTTGACGTCCTCGGCCTTATACACAATGCCCATCCCGCCACCGCCAAGTTTCTCCAGAATGCGGTAGTGCGAGATGGTCTGGCCGATCATTTAGAAAATTAGAAAATTCACAAATGCCTATCTCTGGGGACGCTCCATATTACGAACGAGGCATGCTCTAGTCAACGGACGATCGGATTAACCGAATGGCGCTCCAACGACGAGCGGTCCCAATTTGCAAGCCTCGCCGCTGCTTCGTAAGTGCTCTCCGCGAACTCCATGATCGCGGCGCCGGGGCTGCGGTCTGTGCGCACGTCGTCGTACATCAACAGGAACTCACGGAGTTGGCCCGAGTAGGCAGCTTTAACCGGGCTCACCGGCTGCTCCCCACAACCCTTCGGCTCGGGAGCTGCATAAGCGTAGAATGCCGGCCCCGCCGCGCCGCCACCGCCCGGCCACCAGCCAACACTTATACACTCATGAGAGTAGGCCTCAGAGGTAATTATTCCTTTCCGCGGCGGAGCGGGGCGGCCGTTAAACCGGGTGCAACACAGGTCAAAGCTTCCCCAAAAAAAGTGAACAGGACTGGACTTGCCAACGAATCGGGATCGAAATTCCTGGAACACGCTGTCGGTAGACAGCAAAATGCGCCATAGCCGATTGGCGTAAATCGGGTCGTACGATGCATTAGTGTCATCCTGATCGAACGGAATGGGGTTGGGAACTTCCTGGGGCTTAAGATTGATTTGGACATCAACTCCAAGCTCTCGCAACTGCGAAAAAAGCTCGCGGTAAAAAGCAGCAACTGACTTTGGCGAAAGTGGCAAACTTCTCTCGCCGCCGGACGTCTTCACTTCCAGGCGATGGTTCACAAAATCAAATTGAATTTCAAATGCGCCGCCCCGGTAGGGGATCGATGACGTCGTCAGGCCGCGCTCATTTACATAGAACGCAGTATTCCACCAGTGATTTTGCAACGGCGTCAGGGTGAGCCGGATCTTGCCCACGATCTGCGTCCACATGTGTAGAGTTTTGTAAGTGGGCTGCCATTCTTCCAGCGGCAACGCGGGCCAGTTCTCGTCCTTATTCATTTAGAGACTCCTTCCAAAATCTATCGGGCTTGATCTCGGCGCTTGGCTGATGGACGTGTGACCATGGTACTCACGATTGCGGAGTACATCCGATACAACTTTTCACGCATTTTTGGGTTCAATACTATATAGATTAATCGCATGTAAAAGTGCAATTGGTGGAGGAGACAGTGAAACTATCACGCTTGTTTCGCGGGGCAATTCATTCCCGCTTATCGACGGCAGCCGTCTATTTATTTCTTATGATGGGAGCGGCGTCATTCGCCTGCGCTCAGAAGGGCGCCATGAGTCCTTATCAGGATGAAGCGGACGGCGTCAACGCGGGCGGCAACTGGGTGGAGTTTACGTCCACCGACAAGATGACCGGCGCAACGAAAGTGCGCTTTCAACTCCAGTCCGACAATTATTTTCGTGAGGATCCGAACTACCGGCCCAGAGTAAATCTGTATTGCAACAATGGCAAACTTAAGCTCGCCGACTTCAATCCCGGGGTCAGGCTGCCTCCGCCGAACCGTCCCGGCTTCTGGGGACAGCCCCAGTTGGAAGTGGAAGTNNCGGCAAATCGCGGAGTTTTCCCCTGCCGGACTGAATTTAGATAGAGTGCGGCAGGCCTGCGACTTGACCCCCAAAAAACCAAGCAAAGACTAGCTCTAAGATTAGCTAATGATGGAGTACCGGGCGTTCCCGCCCGGTCGCACCATACGTTTTATTGCCGGCCTGAGCAGGGCGCCTGAGCAGAGCGAATGACCTCTGCATTTTGCCAACGGCGTACTGATGTTCGTTTCGCACGCTGCGCTCAACAAAATTCCTCCTCCCATCGCTGCATCCCTTGCCACTGCCGCGAATCCAATTCCAATGATGATATCTTTGGACTCGCATCCGGAGGCGCATTGAAGATTGGAATCACCTGTTATCCCACCTACGGCGGCAGTGGAGTCGTTGCCACCGAACTCGGCCTTGAGCTAGCCCGCCGCGATCACGAGATTCATTTCATCTCATATTCCCAGCCTATCCGGCTCACCGGACCCGAACCGAACATCCATTATCATGAGGTCGAGGTCACCCGCTATCCCCTCTTCGAATACCCTCCCTACGACCTCGCGCTCGCTACGCGCATGGCCGAGGTCTCTCAGCTTTACGAACTCGATCTATTGCATGTGCATTACGCGATCCCCCACTCGGTGAGCGCAATGCTCGCGAAGCAAATGCTCGCTGCAACTCCGCCGCGAAAGAATCTACCGTTCGTCACCACCTTACACGGCACGGATATCACGTTAGTCGGCCTCGACCGGTCCTACCTTCCCATCACGCGCTTTTCTATCGAGCAGAGCGATGGGGTGACCGCCGTCTCGCAATACCTGAAGAATCGCACGCTTAATATTTTTGATATCAAAAATCAGATTGAGGTCATTCCAAACTTCGTCAACTGCGACGAATACGTGCGAAAAACCGAATGGCTCGACAAGCGCTTCGAATACGTCTCCAATGACGAGCGTCTACTCGTGCATCTCTCCAACTTCCGCCCGGTGAAACGCGTGCTCGATGTAATCGAAATTTTTGAGCGCGTGCTCAAGAAAATTCCATCCAAGCTTCTGCTGATCGGTGACGGACCCGATCGTTCTCAAGCAGAGTGGCTGGCAGTGCAAAAAGGGATTCAGAAACATGTCTTGTTTCTGGGTAAACAAGATCAGATCCGCGAGAAGCTCGCTATCTCCGACGTGCTGTTGATGCCGAGCGAACTCGAAAGCTTTGGCCTGGCTGCCCTCGAAGGAATGGCTTGTGAGGTGGTTCCGATCGCGACCCGCACCGGTGGGGTGCCTGAAGTGATCGAACACGGTGTGAATGGCTTCATGGCCGACGTGGGCGACGTGGAAACAATGGCGCGCTACGCCGTAGAGTTGCTGGGCGATGAGTCCGAGTTGCGGGCGATGGGAAAACGGGCGCGCGCTTCCGCTCAGGCAAAATATTGCTCCAGCAAAATCATTCCGCTTTACGAAGACTTTTACCGAAAGGTGTTGGAGCAATCGTCGAAGTCGTCATAAGCTCTTCCGAGTCCGGAAGAATGGGCAGGCGCAAGCGAACCAAAGTGCCTCCGCCTTCACGGTTTTCGATGATCATTTTGGCCGTGTCGCCGTAAAGAACTTTCAGGCGTTCGGCAACGTTCGCGATGCCGATGCCCCCACTCCCCAGGCCCTCGGGTTGCTCAAGCAGTTGCGCAGTTCCCATGCCGACGCCATCATCTTCCACTTCCACTACCAGGCGCGACTTAATTATCCGGCTGCGCAGCGTAATACTTCCCCCTTCGATCTTGGGAGCGAGTCCATGTTTAATGCAGTTTTCTACCAGCGGCTGCAGCAGCATACTCGGAACCATGGCTTCAAGCGACGCGGGATCAAGATCCTTGACGACCATCAGCTTGTCTTTGCCAAACCGTACCACTTCGATGTCGAGGTAATTGTCGATGAACTCCACTTCCTCGCGCAGCGGCACAAATGAATCGGTGCTATGGAGCAGCCGCCGAAGAATGGTAGCCAGCTTCAAAATCATTTCGCGCGCCGTATCCGGATCAAACCGCACCAGCGACGAAATAGAATTCAGAGTATTAAAAAGGAAGTGCGGATTAATCTGGTTCTGCAACGCCATCATGCGCGCCTGCAGCAGCAACCGCTCCTGCTCTTCGAGCTTGATCTGGATGCGGACGCTGTTAAAGATTTTCAGCTCCGTGCCAACCACCATGACGACGGTGAGATAGATGGCACTCTCGACTAAATAGCCGTTGAGGGTTGCGCTATTTCCAATCCAGAGCTCGGGACTTTCCAGGCTGAAGATTGCGTTCGGCCAGAAGCGCCAGATTTCCGTCTGCATGAAACGTAAGCCGACGATGGTTACAAAAAATGCGATCTGCCAGTCGAAGACGCGTGGACGCGGAAGGTTCCGGCGAATGATACGGTACAGCGTGAGATCGATAAAAGGCGAGAACGACCAGATATCTTCCTGCTCAGGCGCAAATCGGCGTAGCTGCCCGGCGATGATTCCAGCTATAACGTTCAAGGGCAGACAAGCCCATTCACCATGAAGCGCTGCAGGTAGCGAGAGCAGCGCGCCGCCGAATCCACCGGCAAGGCGGCCGCCCACGACCCCGAGCAGCAGCGCCGTTTCAAGTGAGAGATCTCCGGCGAGAAAACTTTTTACACTCGACCGAATCCATACGCCGAGCGCGATCGGGATCGCCATCCAAAGCGCGAGATAAATTTTGTCCCGCGTGTTGCGGTGCTCGCGGAAGAGTAGATTCTTAAATTCTTTGGAGCGCACCAGCGCACTCGACACTGCGGCAGCCACGCCCAGCTTGATCAAGAGGTTAACGAGTATTAGCCGCGGTTCAAGCATTGAGAGACTTGGAGTCAAGGACCTTCCGCCTGCCCTGTCGAGATTGCCAGTGGAACGCCGGGCGTCCCCGCCCGGCCACACGAGCGAGACGCCTGTGCCTCCGCTTCACAGAATTTCATCCCAAAAGCCGCAGGGATCAGGCTCCGATTGTAACCGCAGCCTCGCGCAAAATCTGCTCGACACTGGAATTTGGCGGAACTCCACCTTGAGCGAAATCTCGGCTTCCACCGCCGCGTCCACCGACGGAACTCAATACCTGCTTGAGCAGCGCTCCCATGTCAAATGCGCTGCCAGGCAAGGGCGTTGCCGCCGTCGACGGAGTTTGGGCAAAGACCACCCCCGCCGAACCCAAACTGCTTCCCACCAGCGCCACACACGGAGTCGCCTTCCGCGTCACCTTCTGGGCAAATAGTTTCGCGAAGTTGATGTCGTGATCGGAAAAAGATCGCACTACAATCTTGCGTCCATTGATTTCAGGCTGGGACTTAAGGGCAGCCGCAGCCATGAGTTCGGCAAGCTCATCGAGCGCATCCTCTTTTTGTTTTCGCAGGAGTTTCACCTCGTCAGCCGTCTTGCGAATCTGCTCCGGCACATCCCAAAGTTTCGCCGAGAAAAGCGACGCTGCTTCCGTGAGCGCGCTGTAATCGTGCCGTGCCATGCGCACCGCACGACCGCCGCACACAAACTCGATACGTGTTCCCTGCCTTACTTTCTCGGTTTTTCGCAGCAGGATAGAACCGATCTGCCCGCTGTTGCTAACGTGGGTTCCGCCGCACGCGGAGAGGTCGAAATCAGCAATCTCAATGAGGCGCAGTTCGTCACGCTCCGCTGGAGGCAATTTGCGCAAACCAAGCTTCTCCGCTTCAGCGCGAGAAACATAGCGAATCCGCACCGGACGATTCTCAAAAATAACTTCGTTCGCTCGCTTTTCGGCGCCGGTAATTTGCGCCAAACTCAACGCCTCGGTCGCCAGATCAATCGAGCAGGAGTCTTCTCCCATGTGAAATGAGAGCGTGGGTATCTGAAAGAGCTCGATGAATGCCGCGGAAAGAACATGCTGCCCCGAGTGCTGCTGCATGTGATCGCGCCGGCGCTCGAGATCGATGCTGCCGCGGACTTTTGCCCCGGTAGTTGGCAGGCTGGTCGGCGCTTCCAGATAATGAATTATCCTGCCGTCTTCCGCATCTGCAACCTCCGCCACCCGCAGCCGCTGCGAGCCGCCCTCAGTCCCACTCAAAGTCAGCCATCCGGTATCGTGGACCTGTCCGCCGCTCGTGGGATAGAAAGCCGTGTCGCGCAAAATGATGGAGGGTCGAGCCTCCGCAGAACCACTCGAAACCTCTTCCACAACCGAGTCGAACTCGTGCGTTGCAGAATTGTCGTAGTAGAGGCGATTAGTCATGATCAAGAGCTTCGCTAGAAAATCTGCCGGTGAATGGCCGGGCGTCCCGCCCGGCCATTCATCTTCGCGTTGCCCGAGCGCGGGCAAAATAAAGTCAGGCACCGGCGCTCCACTGCACACGAAAGAGCCCGTTACCGTTGCTTCCNNCGGACCTGGCGGGGTTGGCGGGAAAACGTCGCGCGGAACCGATGCCTGACTCTACATATTAGCAAGAGATCAGCGTTTGCAGGAATGACACAGACTGTTTTCAATTATGATTGAGTCACGCCATGGCCGAGTCAGAATGCGCTGCTTATCAGAAGCTAAAGGATCTCGAGAATCGAGCCCATGTCGAATGGACCTCGTTTCTATTTCGCAACCAAGTCAAGCCCAAGCCGTCCGAGAAAACAAAGCGAAAGCATCAGAAAGAAGAAATGGAAGCCTACCAGCAGGCTCACAAAGCGCGATTAGCACACGCGAAAACCTGCCCAACCTGCAAACAATAAACTCAATGGAGCGACTGGCGTCCTCGTCCCGTCCACCACTAAATTCAAGTCTAAGCCTTATCTCCTGCGCTGCACCGAGAACGTGGCGACCTCAGCTAGCGCACCACCAGCACTTCCCGTATCGAGTCCCGCGACAAAAAGAATTTAATCGAAGAAAAATCGCGGAAGAGATTTTCGAT
>PLBX01000590.1 GCA_003135495.1 Acidobacteriaceae bacterium
GCCGAAGCCGGAAGTCTTTGCACCCTGAAATTCATGGAACACTTTCGCGTGTTGCCGGCGGGCGTCATAAATCTGCTGACAGGTGGTGCCGCAGTCGGCAAGGCCCTGGTCGAAAGCAGCCGCACGCACGTGGTTGCGTTTACGGGTTCGGTCGCGGCCGCGCGATCTGTCGCGACGGTGTGCGCTACGCAGTTGAAGCCCTGCCTCATCGAGGCAGGCGGCAATGATCCGCTCATCGTTTCGGACAAGGCGCCCCTGGAAGTAGCGATTGCGGGCTCGGTGACCGCCGCGTTTCACCTCTCCGGCCAAATCTGCACATCCGCGGAACGGTTCCTGATCCACGAGCGCATTCACGATGCGTTTGTGGACGGCCTCGTCCGTGGTGCGAAAGCCCTGCGTATCGGCGACGGCCTCGGCGAAAATGAAATCGGCCCTCTCATTTCTCAGGCTGCCCGCGAGAAAGTGATTGGTCTTGTCGATGACGCCGTGGCGAAAGGGGCCAAACTTCACACCGGTGGTCGAATTCCGCCGCAGCTTTCCACCGGTTGGTTTTACGAACCCACAGTTTTGACCGGTGTGACACCGGACATGCCGATCTTCAACCAAGAGCTCTTTGGTCCGGTTGCAGCCATCTGCAAAGTGAGGAGTTTCCAGGAGGCCATTGCGCTGGCAAATCGCTCGGAATTTGGTCTCGGAGCGAACGTTTTCACCACGGATCTCGCCGAAGCCATGCAAGCCGTCGAGGAGATCGAAGCCGGCATGGTGTGGGTCAACAATCCTTTGATTGATAACGATGCGCTTCCCTTCGGGGGCTGGAAGAACTCGGGTATCGGCCGCTCGCTCAGCCGTCACGGACTCGATGCATTTCGCCAATCAAAAATGGCGATCATCGACCCGCAGCCGCATCTGCACGATTGGTGGTATCCCTATCCCGCCAAAGTTTTCTATCCCAGCGCGAGAGAAAATTCTGTAGTAGCAAAGTCACTACAGCCATTGCCAAGGAAAGAAGGAGCGGACTGAGATGCGGATCTTGATCATAGGCGGTGCCGGCTTAATGAGCGCGGGAACAGCCCGCGACCTGCTCTCGAACCTGCCTTACGGGGTCACCAGGGTAGTCGCCGCTGACGCCAATCCCGATCGCCTCAATGCTCTGAAGAAATCGCTACCTGATCCTCGACTCGAAACCCGTGTGTTCGACGTCACCGATCGCAACGCGCTTCTCTCCTTGTTGAACGATTGCGACCTTTGCATCAATGGCGTTCCCACGTTCGCCGGATTCCAAATGACGATTTTCGAAGCCTGCCTCGCCGCCAAGCGAACTTACGTCGATTACGGCGGCATGGGGGTTTACACCGTCCAGCAGAAGGCACAGCACGTGCGTTGGAAGGAAGCGGGCGTCACCTCCGTGATCGGTCTCGGCTCCGATCCCGGTCTCTCCAACATCCTGTGCCGCGCCGTAGCCGATCAACTTGACCGAATTGAACGCATCAATCTCTTCTGGGCGGCCACAAAGGTTGGTCCCGAAAGCCCAATGCTTGTTCCGCCGTACAGCCTATCCACGATTCTTGCGGAATACGTCAATCCCAGTCGCCAGTTCCTCGACGGACAATTGCGAGAAGTGCCGGCGTTCAGCGGTGCCGAAACGCTCGACTTGCCCGCACCATGGGGCCGCACGACCTTCATCCATTCGCAGCACTCCGAGCCGCTGACTGTGCCGTTTGCGGAAGGCATCGCCGAAAAGGGCATTCGCGAATTTACATGGAAGCTTTCTCTTCCCGAGCGCGATCATGAAGCCTGGGTTGGCATTGTCAAGGCTGGCTTCGGCCCGAACGATGATCCTGTAACTGTGAAAGGTATTTCCGTGAGGCCGCTGGACGTCCTGCAGGCGGTGATCGATCGCAACCTTCAGCGCAACGGCAATCGCATTCCCGCCCAGGAAAGCCACGAAATGCATTTTGCGATTGGTCAGGGCACCCGGAACGGCAACCGTTGCCGCGTCACGTGCCGCGTGATCGGCCATCCGCATCCGCTTTATAAGGATTACGTCGATGCTTGCACTTCCATGTGCATGTCCGTTGGGGTTCAGCAGATTCTAAAGCGCGGCTTGCGGCCCGGCGTGTGGGCCGCCGAGGAGTATTTCGATGTCGAAGAGTTCTTCGCCGAAATGCGCAAGCGCCATTTCACGATCGAGTTAGACTCACCCGTCTTCGAAACAATCGCCGTCTGAGGGGCACTGCGCATACCCCAGTCGTTTGTGCGTGCGCACGGGTTTGAGCAGCCACACTTTTTCTCTGGATGTTTTAGTCGGCGAGCAAGACGCTGGCCACCAGAGCGAACACGATACCCGTCACCTGCCGCATCGTCAACTTCTCGTGCAGAAACGCGATACTGAGCAGAATGGTCACCACAGGATAGAGCGCGGAGAGCGTCACTACCGTCGATGCCTTTCCCTGCTCTAAAGCGGCAAAAAAAGTCAAGAAACCCACGAACGTGAAGAAGCCAGCGGCGAACGACCAGCTGAAGCCCGGTAATGAAGGCTCAATCTTAAACCTTTCAATCGCTAACGTGACCAGCGCAAACGCCAACACCCCAACCGATTGGAACAACAACATTTGCCGCGGCCGCGAATGCGCCGCACTCAGCTTACTGAATACTCCCCAGACTCCCCACAGCACCACCGTCGTCAATGCATACAAATACCAGATTTTCATTACCCCTCCGCCACGTGGATGTTGTACCGTCCGCGCGATTACGTTGGCGGCGAGGATATCAGTTTGGCACGGTGTGGCAAAGCGAAGACAAGCACCGGAACCGGAAAGGTGGACCGAATCGCCGGAACGTGTAGGCGTCGCCCGAAGCTGTTGACGTCAATATGGTCATGCTGAACGCTGCGGGTTCTTCAACAGCTCCACGCACGTTTTGACGTCAAAGTGATGCAGGAAATCGGTCAGCAATTCCGGGTCGTAAGGATCCCCGAACTCCACCTCAAACGCACTGCCCGGGAGCATATCGTAGCCGTCGTGCACGCCCGCATTCTCCCGTTCTCCAGCGCGACCCGCAACGCCGGAGCGCAACTCATCTACGTGCTGCTGTACTTTATCTTGCTCACGTACTGCGAGAGGAATCGCTGGTCGCTGGATCGGTACATCAAGCAACTGAAAGAGGGGAAGCAGCCAAACAGGAATCCCAATGGAGTTGCGGCGGAATGATAGACCATCGGCACAACGATCAGGCTTCCTCATTCCCCTATGAGGTGTTAACCACAGCCGAGCTTGCCGAGCGGCTGAAAGTGAAAGAAAGCTGGGTCGTTGACCAGAGCAAACGGTCGCGGACCGCCGATCCAATCCCGATCTTCAGGCTGGGAAAACATCGCCGATACCTCTGGGGCTGGCCGGAGCTTAACGCGTGGCTCCGTCGTCGGAGCGGTTCGTCAGAGAAAAGCGCGTAGAATCCGGCAGAAGGTGGGTGTGGAGCCGAGGCGCGAGCCGCGATGTTA
>PLBX01000057.1 GCA_003135495.1 Acidobacteriaceae bacterium
GTGACGTCCATGATCACGCCGCCTTTGAGCATTTCGGCTAAACCGGTCTTGAGGCGTAGGTTGGTGTTGTGTCCGTTATTTTGCGACATATGGTTTCTCTTTTCTGTTCTCGCTTCGGCAATCGCGAAGGGTGGCGATCGCGGACGATGGGCGCGACGCTGATCTTATTTTACCCTTAAATATGTGCTGTCTGATAGGAAGTCAAAAACCCCGCCCTGTGTCTGCAAAAAGCGCAGACACAAGGACGGGGCACCCTCGGAGCTTCTTTTCGAATGAGATTAGCGGTCGACGAATTTTGCGAACATGCGCTCGGGGTCGATGGCTATGAAGAGGCCTTCGCTTCTTGCCAGGACTTCTCCGTTTTCGTTCAGGATCTCGGCCATGTTGATGTGTTTGCGGCCGGTGACTTTCACTTCGCGCGATTCGACCCGCAATGACTGCTTGAGGGGCACGGGTTTTAGGTAGTTGACTTTTATCTCAGAGGTCAGCGCAACGACTTGGCGCAGTTTATTGACCTTGCCCATGGCTTCGTCGAGGATGGTGGCGATGATGCCGCCGTGGCAGTGGCCGGGAGGGCCAGTGTAGCGCTTGCTTAATCGGAAGCGGCAAACGAAACAATCGCGCTCTTCGTCATAGGTGAAGCGCAATCGCATACCGTCAGGGTTGTTCGCGCCGCACGCGAAGCAGTAATTCTTTTGCAGTTGGATGTAACGGGTGTCGTGTCCGGCTTCGGGTGGGCGCGGCTTGGAGCTTCGCGAGTTGGAGGCGGAGGGCGCAGCTTTTTTACCGGCCATTCAGTGATTCTACGCGACCACCAGTCGAGAAAGGACAACCGCCGAAATCAGAAGTCATGGTCATATCGAAATGACCATGTCTGGTATAATCTGACTATGAAGAAAATTGCGGCAGGCGAATTCAAGGCGCGATGTTTGACTCTTATGGAGGATGTGCGCTCCACTCGTGAGCCGTTGATCATCACGAAACGGGGGAAGCCGGTTGCCAAACTGGTGCCCATCGAGGATACGAAGGATGACTTCATCGGCAGGCTTAAGGGCGTGATTCGGGTGGCGGGCGATATCGAATCGCCCATCGATGGATGGGAGTCCTCTGGATGATACTGCTAGACACCCATGTGTTGGTGTGGGCGGTTGAGGATTCAGAGCGTCTTTCCGGAACGGCCGCGTCAGAGATTCGCCGTAATCGTCGGCATGGCGGGCTGGCCGTCTCGGCGATCACCCTGTGGGAACTAGCTTGGCTGCTCTCCCGGGGAAGAATTCAAGCTCGCGGCACAATCGAAGCTGGAGTGCGTTTGCTGCTTGAAGGTGTCACCGTTTTACCGATTACTCCAGAAGTCGCCGCTCTGGCAACGCAGTTCCCGGACGACTACCCGCATGACACAACCGACCGGATCATAGGAGCCACCGCCCGGGCGGAGGGCTTGACCCTTATCACTCGCGACGAGAAGATTCGGCGCAGCCCGCTACTCAAGACGGTTTGGTGAAGGTGGGGCCGGGCTGTCCGCCCGGCTGGACCCTTCGACTTCGCTCAGGGCAGGCTCGCGGAGGCGCCCGTCCCCACACTTAAACCGGCCTACACGAGTTAGTCGTAGTATTCCAAGCCTAGATGCGTGATTAATTCTTCATTCTTCAAATATCGCAGCGTGTTCTTCAGCTTTATCAGCTGAATGAAGAGATCGTGCTCGGGATAGAGGCCGGGCGCGGTCATTGGGGATTTGAAGTAGAAGCTTAGCCATTCCTGGATTCCCAGGCGGCGGAGTTCGGGAGTGCGCTGTGCCAGATCGAGGAAGAGCACCAGGTCGAGTACGATGGGCGCCGCGAGAATGGAATCGCGGCAAAGGAAGTCAACTTTGATCTGCATCGGATAGCCGAGCCACCCGAAGATATCAATGTTGTCCCAGCCTTCTTTGTTATCGCCGCGTGGCGGGTAATAGTTGATACGCACTTTGTGGAAGATATTTCCGTAGAGCTCGGGATACAACGCCGGCTGCAGAATGTGTTCGAGAGCTCCGAGCTTGGACTCTTCTTTCGTCTTGAAGGATCCCGGATCATCCAGCACTTCGCCATCGCGGTTGCCTAGAATGTTCGTCGAATACCATCCGCTCAGACCGAGGAGCCGCGCCTTGAAGGCGGGAGCCAGCACGGTCTTGATCAAGGTTTGTCCGGTCTTAAAATCCTTGCCGCAGATGGGAACCTGGCGCTCGCGCGAAAGTTCGAGCATCGCGGGAATGTCGACCGTA
Source organism: Acidobacteriaceae bacterium (assembly GCA_003135495.1). Taxonomy (GTDB): domain Bacteria; phylum Acidobacteriota; class Terriglobia; order Terriglobales; family Acidobacteriaceae; genus Acidiflorens. The sequence goes on from PLBX01000057.1 coordinate 2,258, forward strand.
AGATTCGGCGCACCGTTGGCAAAGGGCACGCCCTCCATCAACGAGGCATAGGCATAGATCATTGAGGGCGCGATGTTCTCGTCGTTCTCCTTCATGCCCTTTTCGAGAGCCTTCACGCTTTGATGAGCGGCACTCGGTTCTATGAAGGTTTCGGTTGAAGCGCACCAAATGGTGATCAGGCGACTGGCGCCGCTGGACTTTTTAAAATCACGAATGTCTTGCCGTAACTGCTCGGCCAACTCCAGCTTGTTCTTTCCCTTTTTTACATTGGGGCCGTCGATCTTCTTCACGTAGTTGTGATCGAAAACCGCCTTCATCGGAGTGATGGAGCTGAGGCGTCCCTTGACCTTGTTGAGAAGATCGCGTTCGAGCACGCCGGCATTACGAGCGGCGGCGTACATGTTGTCTTCGAAAATATCCCAGCCGGTGAAGACGAGATCGTTGAGGCCGGCGAGAGGAACGAATTCTTTGATCTTTGGTGAGCGGCCATCGGTGCGCTTACCTAGGCGGAT
>PLBX01000214.1 GCA_003135495.1 Acidobacteriaceae bacterium
CTTTGGCCCGCGTCATGGCTACGTAAAAAAGGCGACGCTCTTCTTCGAGATGCAGCATCTTTTCGTCGATCGAAGAGCCCTGCGAGCGGCGGAGTTCGGATGGAAAAGCGATGAGCGGCTCGCGATACCCCATTGGAAAAGTCGACGATGAGCCGCGCACGATGGCCACGTGCTTGAACTCAAGACCCTTCGCGGCATGTGCCGTTAGCAAGCGCACCGCATCCCCATCCGCCCGGGGAAGGCAAACCGTGCCTCCGGCTTGCACGAAATACTCGAGGTATTCAAGAAATTCCGCAGGGCTGCCGGTTTCAGCAACGGGCTTTCTCTGCCATTCTTTAACAAACTTCTCGAACGTGTTCACCACAACCGACCGCCGCAACGCAAAATCGCGGATCACAACTTTTACCGCCTGCTCAGCGGTCACACCCTCTTTCTCAATTTCCTTATGTGCCTTTTCCACGCAGTCGAGCACTGCCGGTCCCTTCGGCAATTTCGCCAATACCGCTCTCAGATCCAACTCCTGCCGCCGCACGGACCGCATCCCCGCCCGCAAGTCCAGCGGATTGATCCCAAATTGCGGCAGCGCGCTTACGCGAAACAGGCTCGACACGTCATTCAGCGACACCGCGGCCGTCAGGCAGGCAATAACGTCCCGCACATCGGGAGTATCAAGAACGTCCAGCCCCTCTATAGAAAATGGAATATTGCGCTCGCCAAATTCGCGTACCAGATCGTCGCGATGACTGTGCTGGCGGTAGAGGACGGCAAAATCCTTCCAATCGCTCCGCAGCTCTTTCCTCTTCTTCTGAATGCTGCGGGCAAGATCGGCGGCTTCCACTTCCTTATCACCCCAGGTGACAATCTCCACTAGCGGCGCGGCGCTGGTGATCCCCGTCTTCTTTCCCTCCTCATCGCGTAGCGACGCCATCGGGGAACGCTGGTAGCCAATCGCGCTTCCATTTTTGAAGCTGTCATCGGCGAACGCCGGCGGGTTGTCATTCACAATGCCAAAGGCGCATCGCAAAATTGGAGACAGCGATCGCCGGTTCTTATCGAGAACAACAAACTCCGACGCAGGAAACTTCTTGGCAAACAAGGAAAACGCTTCACTGGACGCACCACGAAATTGGTAGATCGCCTGATCCGGATCGCCTACGGCAAACACATTCGCCTCTGCTCCAGCGAGTAGAGACAGCAGTTCTACCTGGGCAAAGTTCGCGTCCTGAAATTCATCCACCAGCAGAAAGCGCGTCCGCACGCGCTGCGAGTCGAGAAACGCCGGGTTCTCCTTGAGCATCCGGTAGGCGCGGGTGATCATGTGGCCGAAGGTGCCGANNGGCAACGGAATCTCTTTGCGCTCGAGTCGCTCTACATAGCGTCGATAATTTTCCGGACCAACCAGTTCATCCTCGCACCTGCGAATGAAGTCGAGCAGGCTGTCAAGAAACTGGCCAACATTAGCGGCGCGAACAAAGTGTTTCAAACCAAGGTCGCGGATCCGGCGTCGCAAATAGACCCACAAATCCTTGTCATCAAGAACAGCAAAATCGGAGCCGCGACTCTTAAGCACTCCCGCGCAATACGCATGAAAGGTGCAAGCCTGAAGTCCCCCTACAGCCGCGGCTCCAAGTTCACTGCGAACCCGGGACATCATCTCCGCCGCGGAATTGTCGGTGTAGGTGAGCGCAAGAATTTCGTCGGAACGCGCGTGACCTTCGCGAATGAGATTCGCCACCCGCTGGGTGAGAACAGTCGTCTTCCCGGTGCCGGCGCCGGCGATAACCAGCATCGGCCCATGCACGTGTTCGACCGCACGCCGCTGGCGCTCATCAAAAACAAACTTAGTCGGGGGTAAGACGGTAGAAGCCACAAGTAAGTCTCTAGCCGGAGGATAGCAGAGATGGTTGTGGAATTTCGCGGGCGCGCATTTCAACTGTTTGACTGGGGAGCGTCCTGCAGCGGCTAAAGCCACTTATGGAAACGGGGGACTTAGGGTACCGGCAATTGCCTGTTACTTCAATGATAGGCCTGCTCAACTGTTGCCAGGAGAGTACGACTGTAATGTTGTGCTCAATAAGATTCCGCCGTACATTCAGCTGATGAGCATGGTTCGTTTGGCTGCAATTCTGTTCGTAGCCGCACTTGCAGCGGGGCAACAGAATGACTCGGCAACCTCGTCCAATATTCCCGAACCCAAGCTTCCTGTGATCGATTATGATGCTTGCCCGGGGAAGAATATCCCCATCCCCGATGTGAAACTCGTTAAGGGCGGCCTAATCTACTCATCGCCGAACAAGGGCAAATTAGTTGCGAGACTGAGCGCTGGCGAGAAAGTAACGGTGCTTGCCGGAGCAAATGTGGTACGCCAACCTGACAGAGCTGTGATCAAGTATGTTTCCCCTGACCAAACAAGTTGGCCGCCGCTCAAGGTGGGGGACGTTGTCCTTAGTTACGGCTGGCATGTCGATGGGAACATGGTTTTCTGGGCGAAGGGGGTTGGTTTCAAGAAGACATTGAGGCCGTTGCGGAAAAGGGCGCATGCGGTTTTACCTCAGGCTTCGGCCCCCGTGGCTGCACCATTGACATCCTCAAGGACGGCGTAATTGAGTGGTGGGTGCAGGTCAAGACCAGCAACGGTGTCAGTGGCTGGGTCTTAGCGGTCAGGTACAACGACGACAATCGTTGGTACCGTTGGAATGGTAATTTCTACGATCTTCTTCAGGGTCATTGCAGCTTAGACTGAGGTCTAGCTTCAGGCCGTCGTTATTTCACGACATCTGTTGAAGTATCGCCATTTCATTAACAACGCGACTCCATTCAGCAGAATGGAGGAAGTCTGCTCCGGAAAGCCGCATCGAGGATCTCGGCGCTTACAGCGGGATTATCAGGCGCGTTCCCGGAATGGATTAGTAATTCGCTGTCGCGCATGCGGTTGTGGGGAGTTCCCGCCGTGGCTAAAGCCACTCACCAACACAATCATCCTGGTCAGCTCAACGCGTCGATCGCCAATGCGCTGGCCACGATCGCCGCCGTTTCCGCGCGCAAAATTGTCGGGCCTAGCGATGCTGCTATCCATCCGGCGTCGTGAAACCATGCCAGTTCGTCTTCCGTCCATCCGCCTTCGGGACCTATAGCAAGCGTCGCCTCGTCCGTTGAAGAAGATTGCAAGATTTCCGTGAGTCGGGCCTCTTGNNATCGCGCCTCTTGCGATTCGGCGGGGGTTTCTGCCAAGACCACCCGAATCGTCGAGGCGGTTGGCAGCGCTTGATCGAGATCCCGCAATTTCACCGGCAACATAATTTCAGGCGGCGCCGCTCTGCGAGACTGTTCCGCGGCCTCTCGCGCAATCCTCTGCCAGCGTTCCACTCGCTTCGCAGAGGCGGCAACCAGATGAGCATCGCTCCGCCGGGCAATGAGCGGAATGATTCGACCCACCCCGATCTCGGTGCACTTCTCAATCGCCCACTCCATGCGATCAAACTTGAAGATGGCAAGCANNGTCTATTTGATTTCCGAGCGCGAATTCAACTCGATGATCGGAGATGGCCGTGATCGTGCCGCGACGGATTTCTGAATGGCCGTCGGCAGCGATGGAAATGTCGAACTCCTGGCCGACGCGGACGCGGAGGACGCGGGAGAGATGAAGGGCGTGATCGCCGAGCAAAGCGGCCGTGTTGCCCACTACCTCATCAGCAATCCAGCGGCGCCGCGTCAT
>PLBX01000229.1:0-907 GCA_003135495.1 Acidobacteriaceae bacterium
GGAAGTTCGCGGAAAGTGTCGGTCTTACGGAGCGCTGGCTCTCGCTCTAATGTGGAGCCGGTGGCAGCAAGTTTCGCTGACCTGAGAGTTTGCATGACTGAACGTACAAGGAGAAGGACAAATGTCAAAGAAACTGGAAGGAAAGGTTGCACTCATTACGGGCGGGTCGCGCGGGATTGGCGCTGCAATCGCGAAGCGTCTGGCGGCGGACGGGGCGAACGTGGCCATCACATACACCAAAGGCGCCGAAGCGGCCGCATCTGTCGTCAAGGAGATCGAACACGGTGGCCGAAAGGCGATCGCAATTGAGGCGGACGCCACTGATGCCACCGCCGTCGAAGCCGCGGTCGCAAAGACCGTGGCGACCTTCGGCCAGCTCGACATCCTTGTGAATAATGCAGGCACGGCCATTCCAAAGAGATTCGAGGAGACCACACTCGAGGAGTTGGACCGCGTGATTGACCTCAACATTCGCGGCCCCTTCATCGCGACGCAGGCGGCGCTGAAACACGTTAAGAACGGAGGCCGCATCATCATGATCGGCTCATGCGTCGGCGAGCGCATGATGACACCCGGCCTAGTGTCCTACTCGGCCACAAAAGGGGCCGTCAAGATGTTCACGCAGGGGTTGTCCAGAGAGGTGGGGGACCGCGGCATCACGGTGAACAATATTCAGCCCGGCCCAATCGACACGGATTTGAATCCCGCNNTCCCGCCGCGGGCGATTGGGCGGCACCTCAAAAGGCAAACACGGCGCTAAACCGTTATGGATCCGTGGGCGATGTCGCCGCGCTGGTAGCGTTCGTGGCTGGACCAGAGGCGTCCTACATCACCGGTGCGAGTTTGACCGTGGATGGCGGCACGAACGCATAGCCTACTCCCGACCGGACCACGGAGCTCTACGGCT
>PLBX01000229.1:920-6708 GCA_003135495.1 Acidobacteriaceae bacterium
CAAGGGAAGCGCAGACAACGCTCCCCGGGCATCCGGTGAAAGTCCTCGCGTTTTATGGTTCACACGAAGACATGGAAGGGGCGACCACGGAGGATATCGTAATCCTCGAATTCCCGAGTATGGCTGCGGCGAAAGCATGGTACGACAGCCCACTCTATCGCAAGGCGCGTGAACGTCGTTTCAAAGGGGCGACCTATCGCGTCGGTAGTGGGCTGTTTTGAATTNNTGAATTCAAAACAGCCCACTACCATCGCGTCACACTGGTTGACGGCGTCTGAGAAGTTTCAAGAAGGAGGAGCTCGTTATGAATACGTATACGGCAATTACCGTCCCTACGCAGTTCGTTGAGGCCAACGGCATACGTTTCGCTTATCGGCGCTGGGGAAAACCGGGTGAGTTTCCCCTTGTCTTCAACCAGCACTTCACCGGCAACCTCGATAACTGGGATCCAGCGGTTCTGGACGGGTTTGCCGAAGAGCGTGAGGTCATCGTTTTCAATAATGCAGGCATCGCGAGTTCCACCGGCGAAGTCCCCACGACGTTTGCCGGCATGGCGAAGAACGCGGAAGCGTTCATCGACGCTCTGGGACTCAAAAAGATCGACCTTCTCGGTTTCTCGATCGGCGGCATGGTCGCGCAGCAGATTACACTCGATCGTCCAGAGCTCATTCGCAGACTCATCCTGGTCGGAACTGCACCGCGCAATCACGACGCAGGAAATGGCCCGGGCCACATGACCCCGGAAACCGCCGCGATTTTTGGCGCGACCTACCATCCTCCGGAGAACCTGTGGCTGAAGGTCTTTTTCACCGATTCGGAGAAGAGTCAGGCAGCTGGCCGAGCCTTCCTGAAACGCTATCTCTCGCGCACTGAAAATCGCGACACTCTGGTCGACGATAGAGTCGCGCCGGCGCAGATTGCCGCCGTCGGTGAGTGGGGCTCCCAGCCCGGAGAGCACTTCGCCTATCTCCGGAACATCAAGCAGCCAACGCTGGTCGTAAGCGGAAATCACGATGTAATCGTTTATACCGTGAATTCGCTGCATTTGGTGGAGAACATGCCGAACGCCAAGCTGATCCTCTATCCGGACGCCAACCACGGATCGTGGTACGAAAATCACGAGGACTGTCTGTTGGCTAAAGAGAAGCTACAAGCCGTCCGCGAGGAATTGCTCCGGCCAGAGCCTGGGATCGCGGACCCACGGTATGACTACGACAGCTAGTCTCGAATGAAAAGTTGACCCCGCTTTGAACGATGCGGAATCTGCTCAGGGCCGCCGTCTTATGTTGTTCAAAACGGCTTTGGGTTTTTAGTCGCGACCAGCACTGCCAATATAGTAGCAGTGCCACGAACGTTCCCCGCAATCGTTATGAGTGCTTCCGCCACGGGCGGATGTTGCCCCGCCAATCCCTCAAGACGCGTGCTGAAGAAAAAGCCCGACTTCGATCCTAAGAAGTTCCTTGCCACTATCGGCGAGGGCAGGCAAGTCGTGCTCTTTGTTAAAAAGCAAACAATCCTCGCGCAGGGGGATGTTGCGGACGCAGTGTTTTATATCCAGGAAGGCAAGGTTAGACTCACGGTCGTAACTTTCTATGGAGCCGCTTGCCAGAACTTCAATTCGTAATAGACATCAACCAAGCGAGAGCCAGCAACTTCAACTTTGAACATGGGTTGTTCGCAGTTACTTCCTGACATGTAGCCGAAGACCCCGGTTCCCGTTGTCTTCGATGGAACACTGCTTGAGTAACGCACGCTTGACTGAACGGCAATACTAGGGTCAGCCGATCTCCAACGGACCATGAAAACGCCAGCGGAGCAACCATTCATTGTGTCAGGAAAGTGTGGTATTCCCTCCCACACATCTCTACCAAAAAGTCGAAGTGACCCTCTCAAAGTAAATGGTTGGTTCCAGAAGTCCTTGTTATTTTCTGAGCGATAGCCGCTCAACGAGCGAGGAAAAGGAGGAATAGTCTCGCTTGAGGTAGCGACAAATACGCCTGCGTTCTTTGGCCAAGTTGGTCTGACAGTGCCAACGGGTACGAGCGTCGGCTGTTCAGGTGGAGTTCCCGTACCGCTATGAGTCTGAGGCGTCGGAGCCACTTGGGCGCTCTTATATTTGAGGCAGGCTTCGCGTGGTTTGGTGATCGAAATCTCAGTGGCAACTCGGGAACCACACGGGATCGCAACTTTACAATCGTCCTGCCAACACATTGGGGCGCAGGAACGGCCAACTATATCCTGCCCATTGGGGCACTTGGATTGACCCGATGAGAGGCCAATGGGCAGGATGGTGTTACGTCGGCTCAGTTCTGATCTAACGAAATCTTTGTCGGACACTGCCGGGTCATTCAACATGCTTTGCAGAGTGGTTGTTTGCATGTGCGGTACAAAGACTCGCTGCCATCTCTCCGTAATGTCGTTCGCATTGTTTGCCCAGCGGATGATGTTTCGCGCTCTCTGCGGTGAAAGACTGTGACGGTCGTCCATCCAAATTTTAGCGACGGCGTCTTGTGTGGTCGCGCCTTCCGATTGCCACCATTGCGCGGAGTCCAAAGCAATTTTCTTTTGATTCCCCATCAGCAGAAACGCTGTCGCAAACTCATCGGCTGCATCCTCGTTGTCCCACAGCGGAAGATCCCACTGCCGCATCAGAGTATGACCGAGTTCATGGAGATAAACGAATACGAAGGCATTCATCATCCCCTTCGCCTGAAACTCCTCCAGCAGTTCGGCGCACAACGTGATATTCGGATTGGAGAAGGCATTTACCACACCGCAGTGCCGGACAGATGTCTGGAAGTCAGGAAAAATAAACCCCTGTTTCAACTGCGAATACATTGCTTGCAGAGCCGTTCTTAGTTGCTCCGATGTCGCCGTGCTCTGCAGCCTCGACAGATCGTGATCTGTCCGACCACGAGGCGCTTCGTTTTCAGTGGACAATCTTGATCCTCGTTCACAGCGGGTGATCCGTCCCGAAGTCTGGAAGCCACTTAATCCAACAAGCCATATAGGTCGTCCATTTCAAACGGTTTCGGTGATCTGCGAGACTGCAAGAAAACTGCCGCAATCAAAATCACCAAGATCGCCAGGGCGATTAGGATTGCTCAAGCTCTGACTTTCCGACTCTGGATCACATGAGCAAAGTGCATACCCGCAACTCAAATTCGCTCCAACCCCCGACTCATCGCTCGGATTCAGTACCACGGGGCAACAATCTCGTGGAATTGAGGATGAATGCCAACTCTGAGGTCACATGAATAAAGGCGGCCAAGAGCGGATTGAGGAAACCGAACGCCGCCATTCCCACTCCTACGCTGTCCACAACCAGCGTGCCTACAAAATTCTGCATGATGATCCCGCGACAGCGTCGAGCAAGCCGCAAAGTTTCGACTAATTTCGAGAGATCGCTTCCGATCAAGATCACGTCCGCGCTCTCCCGAGCAACGTCAGTTCCCGATCCCATGGCTATGCCGACATTGGCCTCTACCAGGGCTGGAGCGTCGTTGATTCCGTCACCGACCATCGCGACATTCCGCCCTTTGCTACGCAGCTCAGTCACCCACTTTGCTTTCTGCTCTGGCAGGAGTCCTCCCACCGCTTCATTTACTCCGAGATCGCGGCCAACCGATGAAGTCGCAGCTTGTGTATCTCCGCTCAGCAGGACAGTTCTCAAACCCATCTGTCGCATTGCCGCAACCGCATTCTTGGCTTCCGGACGCAAAACATCCGCAATTCGGATGCTCCCGAGAACTTGCCCCGCGCGAGCGACGTAGACTTCCGACGCCCCGCCCGCGCCGTTACCATCTGGGGGCAAACCCCTCGTCATGCCATGTTCCACTAGGAGCGCCAGACTACCCACAAGGATCTCCTCGCCTTGATAGCTCACCCTGACTCCTCTTCCGGGCGTGTAGGAGAATTCATCGGGCTCAACGAGTGGAATGGCGAGTTCCGTTGCCCGTGCCACAACTGCCTTGGCGAGAGGATGTTCGGATCTGCGTTCCGCAATACTGGCAGCCGCTATGATCTGATGCTCTCCGAAGCCATTGGCGGAAACGACCTCCCGAATCTGGGGAGTCCCAAAAGTTAGCGTGCCGGTCTTGTCCAAGAGCACCGTGTCCACGGCAGACAGCGCTTCCAGGTAGAGGCCGCCTTTAATGATGGCTCCCTGATGCGCCGCTCGGCCGATTGCTCCGAGGATTGCAAGAGGAGTTCCCGCCGCAATTCCGCACGCTCCCGCTACTATTACGACCGAGATAGTTGACCTGACATTGTGAGTAATGATGAATGTCAGAACCGCTGCCCCCAGCGCAAAATACACAAGGTAACCCGCTAAGCGATCAGCAGTTTTCTGAATCGGCGCCCGTGACTTCTCCGCGCGTTCGACGGCTTCAATAATTCTTCCGAAGGTCGTATCGCGGCCGAGTTTCTGGGCACCGATTTCCAGAGCCCCAGATTGATTGATGGTTCCGGCGTAGACCACATCTCCGGGTGTTTTCTCAACCGGCATGGCCTCGCCAGTGATTGCCGCTTGTTCAACGAACGAGCGGCCACCAAGCACAACGCCATCCACCGGGACGTGTCCACCTGGTTTCACGATGACCGTGTCACCAACTTGAACCTGGTCGGACGCTACTTCCACCACCTGATCATTGCGGCGGACTGCGACGATTCTGGGGAGAAAATCGAGAAGACTCTGGATAGCCCGGCGGCCTCTACCAACGGTGAGGCCCTCCAAAACCTCGGCGGCAAGGACGAAGATCGTGATGACCAGAGCGGTGAAGAACTCTCCAATCGCCAAAGCCGAGAGAAGAGCGATGGTCATGGAGAGTTCCATCGTCATCTTTCGTTCAACGATGTTCTCGAAGGCTTCCTTGAAAATGGGATATCCGCCGATCAGGGTAGCCGCGATGCCGATTACGCTGATGTGCGGAAACGGCTCCCATAACCGAAACCAGACCGCTGCCGCAACCAAGGCCACAAAGCCAATGCGGACTAACTCAGCCCACTCGACTCCATGACCGTGTTCTTCGCGTTCGGAGCTAGAGTCGGGCTCGTTTAGCTCTGGGGACCTCGGCGTCTCGCTGAGATGCGGAGGGTTGGCTAGGGACTTTTCGATGATGGGCGAAGAACTCATAGCGACATTCCCTCCGTGGTACGAAAGCGATATTCCAGATAAGACTCGACCATTTCGATCAATTCATAGCCACCTAGCACGAACTGTGCCTTCAAGGAGCGGGCGCCGCTATAACGGAACCGGAGCAATGAACCGATCTCACTCTGCGATCCGCGCAATGAGGACAGGCAGCACGGTCAACGCTGCGATAGTGGAAAGCACCGCCCCACCTAACATGACGGTGGCGAATCGGGCTGGGGCTCCAGAGCTTGCTCCGATCAATGCGATGGGAAGGACCCCCACAATTGCACACAGCCCAACGAGAGAAACAACTCGAAACTTCGCTTGAGCTCCCCTATAACATGCATTTCGAATGTTGCCGTACAGCCTCCGGGCCTTGGCGATCTCGGAGGCAACCATCCAAGCCTGCACGACACCCAGCGCAGAAACAAAACAAAAACCTGCTACCGCGCCCCGTTCAGCGTGCATGCCGCGAACAAAAAGGGCGAGCACGCCTCCACTAAATCCCAGAAGCACAACGGCTGTGACGAAGGCCATGCGCTGCCACATCATGAACTCGCGCAAAAGAATGGTTCATCATACATACCCCCATAGGTATAGTACAAGTCCCCGGCATGATATCATTCGATCGCGAATGAGTCATACGATCAAGAA
>PLBX01000009.1:0-14861 GCA_003135495.1 Acidobacteriaceae bacterium
TTTACCGGGCGACCAGCAGTGACGGGAACAAATGGATCAAAGATGAATCGATGATCCTCACCGCCGACGAACTCGACCATCGAGACACGCAGTATCAGGAGTTGGTTCCGATCAGTGTCCCCGGCGGATATTTGGCGACCGTCACTATGTACCATCCTCTCTCACAAACTCAAGATGTACGCATCGCGGCATCTCACGACGGCAGTCGCTGGTGGTTTCCCGACCGGCGTCCTGTCCTGGGCAATGCTCCTTTGGGGGATTATGGCGGCGGAATGATTTGGCAGAGCCAAAACCTCATCGTGCAGAGCGGCCGACTCTACATGTATTACGGGGCCTCCGAAGGCACCCACCGCCAAATATCAGACAGCCTTGCACCCTCGAAGACGGTTGCTTATCTTCAAACCATCATCGATGGTTCAGGGCATTTTCTCCCATTCAATACGGCACTCTGCAGGGCCTATTGGCAATTCGACCGGCTCTATGCCCTTATCAGTTCAGCGGGCGGACCGACCGTCGGAGTCGCTGCAACCAAGTCTCAGGAGCTTGGGGGCAAACAACTATGGGTGAATATCGTTACCCGCCCGGCGAAAAAATCCTCCATCTCGGGATTTGACGAAGGTTACTTGCAGGTGGAGCTTCTCGATTCCAATGACAAGCCCGTACCGGGTTTCAGACGGCAGGACTGCGTGCCGTTGAAGGGTGATCACCACACATTGAAGGTGAAGTGGGCTGGTGGAGACAGAGCTCCAAAAGAAGCGACCAAGGCAAAATTCTATTTGAAAAGGGTCTTTCTGTACGGGTTCCAGTTTAAAGGTTAGCGCTGGGAACTTGTACCTGTTAAGAAACGCGATGACGAAATCGATGCTTCTCGGTAAGGCTGAGGATCTTTCTCTCCAGCCTCCGTCGGTCAATGCTCGGCCCGGTGAGGAATATTCGACGGCGCGCCGTCTGTGGCAGGGGATTCCTGGGATTGAGCGTTCACAGCAAGGCCGGCTGCTGGCGACCTGGTACAGTGGCGGCGATACGGAAGGGCCCGAAAACTACGTTCTCCTGGTGACTAGCGAAGACGATGGCCGGACCTGGTCGCATCCGCTTCTGGTCATCGATCCCCCCACTCCAGTGCGGGCATTCGATCCAGTCCTGTGGCACGACCCCAATGGAGTGTTGTGGTGGTTCTGGTCGCAAAGCTACGGGTTGTTTGATGGACGCGCCGGTGTTTGGGCCATTCGATGCTCAAATTCTTCAGCATCGACGCTAACGTGGAGTGAGCCGCGGCGCCTTTTCGACGGAATCATGATGAACAAACCCACGGTGTTGCGCAACGGGACCTGGTTGGCGGCTGGTGCCGTCTGGAGTCACGTGCATGCAGGCTTCGTTGCACGTGAGGATATGCGTGAATTACGTTTTTCCAATGTGTACGCTTCCAAAGATGAAGGTGAATCCTGGAGTTTGCTGGGTCAGGCTGACGTGCCTAACCGGCAATTCGATGAGCACATGATTGTTGAGCGACGTGACGGAAGCTTGTGGATGCTGGTGCGCACAATACCGGGAATCGGCGAAGCGGTTTCGCCGGATGGAGGGAAAAGCTGGACGCCTTCAAGAGGCAACGTCCTGGAGGGACCGTGCTCCCGCTTCTTTATTCGCCGTTTGCGCTCCGGGCGCCTATTGCTAGTCAATCACTATCGCTTCCAGGACCGCAACAATCTGACCGCCATGCTTTCCGAAGACGAGGGAAGAACCTGGTATGGACACCTGCTATTGGATGAGCGGCCGGCGGTTTCCTATCCGGATGGGATTGAGAGCTCCGATGGCGCGTGTTACATCATTTATGATCGCGAGCGGAGTCAGGCAAAAGAAATTCTGCTCGCCGTGTTCACGGAGACGGACGTTGAAGCCGGAAAACCCATTAGCAAAATCTGTCGACTGAAACAGGTTGTCAACAAAGTGCCGACGCGGCCCTGACTCTGAGGCTCTTATTCTGAGGATCCGCGGCAGCCGATCGACGCCGCCTAAACGGTTTGCTCAGGCACAGAGTGGATGATCGGAGTTCCATCGGCTCGAAGGCTTGATCCCCTCACCTGCTCCCAGACGAACCCGGGCCTGCAACCACATATCAGCCCACTTTGCCGGATCTCTCAATTCAGTCTCCGGGTGAGACTTGCTGCGAGCCACGAATCCCGGAAGCCAGGGACGGCCCGTTGGCTGGCCCACCGTGTTGTATCGAAGATCGAAACTCCACCGGATGCCATCGCTTGTATTCGGTAGTGACGAATGCATCAATTTCTTGTGAAAGAACAGTACATCTCCAGCTTTCATCGGAACGGGACAATGGTTAGGACCGACAAGCTTATCCGGAATATTGACTTGGAAGTATCGTCGCTTCCTTTCATCGTAGTTGCAATGCAGCGCCAGATCGCCGCGATGACTGCCTGGTACGACCTGCAGGCAGCCATTCTCAACCGTGGCATCCAGAACCGCGATCCAAACTGAGATCATGGTTGTTGCGTCGGCTTCCTCATTCACCACCCCCATATCCTGGTGCCAGCCCACAGCTGCCGTAAGTCCGTTCAATAGCGCTTCAGGGACGATTCTTTCCGGTGTCTTTATGCGGATGTGCTGGACCGGATTCGAATAGATTTCACCGCCAATGAAATTCTCCAGAACGTCAAGAATGCGAGCATTCCGCAGCAGGTTGAAGACCGCGGGCCCCAGATGAATCGGCGTGTCAGNNGTGATATCGAAGTGACGCAAGCAGTCCTGGCCCTCGGACGTAAATTTGCACAGTCGCTCCGCGAAAGGAAGGTCGTGGCAGGTCGAAGCAACCTTCCCCTCCTTGTACCACTCCTCCGCTAGAGAATCGAGCAGCGCGGAATATTCCTCTTTGATCGGGCGAAGGTCCGTTTCTGGATCCAGAAGACCTCTCGCGACAAAATACCCCTGCGTATCGAAGTGTTGCAGATCGACAGTCACAGATTGGTCGTCCATCGTCCCCCTTTTCGTAGCCCTCCCCGGGCAGACTAAGAGATGCTGCACTTCTTCTCAGTGGAACCTTACAAATCGAATCCATACAGCCGGGCACGCTGCAAGTAAAAGCGGATCTGCACATTTTCCGCGGGACAGCGGTTTCCGCCTTTCCATTGAAGCAAGGCGGCGTGGTGATCCCCGCGGATTGCTTTACAGTCGGCCCTTGTGAATCCACGAACCGGTTTCCCGTTCTTCACGAGTTCCGCCGTGAGCGTGCCCTCCTTCATGGTTGCGACATTTACCGTTACCTGTTTGCCGCCGGCGCTGAGAGTCCTGGTCATGAGGGTGCCCTCCATACTTCCTCCTGTGGCCGTAACCGCGGCCCATAACCGGCCAACCTCCCATGAAGCGCGACAGAGGGATCCGAAAAACCACAAGACTCCTCGCACCGGACTGTAGACATCCTGGTTCAGGACGAGCGGCTCCCAGTAGTGGGGCCAGCGCGGAAATTTCGCCGCTTTCATTCTCTCCACCGGATCTGTGCTGTGAAAATCATTGTGCAGCCCCTCGCATCCGGAGTAGTAGAGGTAGATGCGGCCCTTATGCTGAATCATCGGGTGCATCGGCCAAATCATTCCCCCGCCGAGCTCGCCCAAGGAACGCAGTGGAAGACAGGCGCGGCGATCCGGGCGCCACCATCTTTTACCGTCGCGCGATCCGGCAAATTGAATGTCGATGGTTTGGTTCAAGAGATGGTAGACCGTCACCAGTCCTACCAATCCGCCGCGTTGATCGAGGTGCGTCAATTCCATGAACTGGGTATCTTGCGCATCGAGCCAGTCAGGAGTGATTACCGGCTCGTACTGCGTCCACCCCGTTCCATCGCTACTGGTCCGCCGCACCATGATTCGGCATGCACCAGCCGCGATGTCATAGGGAACCAACCCTCCGGGTGGGGAGGGAATAATGCTCTTGTGATATGCCACATAGGATCGGTCGGCTGCCTGGGAGATCCAGCCGCTGTCCGACGTTTCCAGATTAACCACTTCCCACGGTTTCCATTTCTTTCCATCTCTCGACCGATAGCGAAAATAGCCCGGCTTGAACTCACCCTTGCCGCCTCCATGAGTAGAGCGGTCGTCCGGCAGCGCGAAGCCCTTAACGATTTTTTGCGGGTGTTCCCAGCCCGGAAGCCGAATTACGAACATCTCGTATCTTGCATCGGGCGGAGCGTCAGGATGTACGATTACCGACGCGTGCTGGGACGACCCTCCCGACTCAATATCGAGAAGAATGTTGGAGCGCGGGAAACCGGGGTAGGGGCAGATGTCCAACCTGGGCCGCGTCCAATTGAGTCCGTCCGCCGACTCCGCGTAACAAAGTCTTCGTTCGGCAGAGGACTGCAGCTTGGTTTGCTGGCAGGAGATGTACCAGGCTTTCCAAAGCCCATCGATTGGATCTACCATCACCGTCCCGTGGCTGAAGACCGCCGCGCTCTCCCAGGGAAATTTCGGCTCCATGAGCGGGTTCCTCGCGTCTTCCTTCGCCAACTCCACTCGCCAAGCGACGTTGTGTTTCTCGACGAAATCCTCCCCCAGCAGAAAAGAGAACTGTTCATTGCTATTGGGAATGTAAGCCGGCAAATTTTGCGCACCACTCCCGGATGATTTTCGAGGATCGCTCTCTGCTCTCCCTGAAATGACTTTGCTGTCACCGGATGTGACGGATTCCATGCGCCCGCGCGATTTCGGCATTAGTTTGCTCTTTTTCTTGTGGGGTGTGGATTGACCGACCATCATATGCAACCCGGCAAGCATGGTAAATAATAATAATGACATACAATTCATAATTGAACTATATAGGACAATAAATGCACCACTATGCGTTCATTTTATTATCCCCATAAATTAAATCATTGACACTTTGCCCCTCTCGCAAGTATACATATTGTTCGCGTCGGCTCGTTCGAAAACCGCACAGAACCTCAAACCATTCATAATCTCGGAGTCTTCGTTGAAAGCAGCAGAGGCCGTTATGGCCACGGCACGAGAAAACGGACTAGAGCATTTCTTTGGAATCCCCGGCGGTGGGTCCCCGCTGGAGCTGATCGAGGCCGGCCGCCAGGCTGGCGTGCAGTTCGTCAATGTCAGTCACGAATCTTCTGCCGCCATCGCAGCTGCCTATTATGGGTTGTTGAAAGGAACAGCCGGCCTCGCCATGAGTATTCGCGGGGTTGGCGCGGCCAATTTAGCTGGAGGCGTAGCCAATGTTTACTTCGAGCGCCTCCCTTTGGTGGGAATTTGCGAAGCCCCGCCGGTCTCGAGCAGCGCCACAGAGAGCGTCCAACAATGCGACCAGCCACGCCTGTTTGAGGGTATTTCTGGATATCAGTCCACGCTCACGGCCAATGGCGCTCCGCAGATGATTCGGGAGGCATTTGCGCGAGCGGTTGACGGGCACCCGACTCCATCGGTCCTTCATTTCCCGGCCGGCCTTGGCGAGGTGGAAGACGCGAGAATTTCTTCGCGAGAACGTTCGCCGGAAAGCCCTTTCGTCGATCAACCTGCGTTTGCCAACCTGCGGGAATTCGTCAAGAAGCACCGCCGCCTCGCCATACTCGCTGGTGCCGACGTGATCCGATGTGGCGCCACGCGTGAGTTGCTTGCTTTTGCCGAAGCTACAGAGGCGGCAGTGCTGGTGACGATGGACGCCCGTGGAGTGTTCCCGGAAACCCATCCCCGGTGGGCAGGCGTGTTTCTCGGTTTATTCAATCCCAATATAATTGAAAGTGCGGTTTTCCAGCAGTCGGACGCGGCCGTGTTTATAGGGGTCGACGCGATGATGACGCACGTGCCGTGGAAGCTGGAATTACCGACTTGCGAACTATCCGCCAGGCCGGGTTATTCGTCCATGTCCTCTCCTATCGTGCGCGTGAGTGGCGATTTGAAATCGACGTTGCAACGGTTGACTGGTCAGCCAAGATCTGGATTTCGCGAAGTGCAAATACAAAAGCTGCGGTCGAGCATCCTGCAGTATTTCAAGCGCCCAGTAAAGGCCCGCTTCGCCGCACAGGACATCATTGAGATTACTCGTGAACTCCTCCCTGACGACGGAGTGCTCCTCTCTGAAACGGGAGCTTTTATTTGCATGCTCGAGCACCTTTGGTTGGTCAATCGTCCTGGTACTTATCTCGGCACATCGGGTGGGAGAACGATGGGGCTAACGGTTCCGGGGGCTCTTGGGGCTCGTTTGGCGGATCGGAAGCGTCCGATGGTAGGAATTGGGGCGGACGGAAGTCTGCTCCTGCGCCTCGGTGAGCTTGAAGCGTTTGCGCGGAACGGCATAGCGCTACCACTAGTCATCATTAACGATCAGGCCCTTGGAACCATGAAGGCCCGGCAGCGCGCTAGAGGCTTTGCCGACTGTGGACTGGACCTGCACGCCGTGGATTTCTCCGCAGTTGCGCGGGCGTGTGGACTTGAAGGCGTAATTGTTGAAACACCGGAAGCATTTCGTCGCGAACTGGCACGAGCTCTAACGTGCGACCGCACTACTTTGATCGATGCGCGGGTTGATCCCCAAGCCTACCAAGACAGCTTTGGTCCCACAATCGGAGACCTCAGCCGATTCTCTCAAGGGTAAAAATGCTAAGGAGAATTCGTTGAAGCGCTCATCCCAGCGTTCGCGCGATCATGGCTGCCGAGTTTCAGAATTTGCGTATTTGGGCTATGCCGCGCTGGTTCTGGCGAATGACGAGTTACGAATTACCTTGCTCCCCGGTAAGGGCTCTGACGTGATCCACTTCGTCTACAAACCGTTCGAGATTGACTTTATGTGGGCTTCGCAACCGGGTCTTCAGCCCGCCGGCACTGTGAAAACTTCAAGCGGGCCGGTCAATCCTTTCCTGGATAACTATCCCGGTGGCTGGCAGGAGATTCTGCCAAACTTTGGAGATCCATGCGAATACAAGAACACGACGCTGAGACTTCACGACGAAGTCAGTATGCTTCCCTGGAACTACGCCATCGTTGAGGACGAGCCGCAATGCGTGTCGGTTCGGCTTGAAGTGCGATGCGTGCGCACTCCCTTTCGAATCCGTAAAACATTGACCCTGCGACCGGGTTGTGTGCTTGAGATCGCAGAAAAAGTCACGAACGAGTCGGCGGAGACAATGGACTGCACATGGGGCCATCATCCTGCATTCGGAGCCCCCTTTTTGGATGAAACCTGCCGTGTGGTGGTACCGCCGTGTCGAGTAAGAACCCAAGAGGAGTACGTGTCCCCCAATTCTCGTCTGGAAAAGGGCCAAGATTGTGAGTGGCCGGTCGTACGGGGCCGGAATGGCGAAAAAATTGATCTTTCTGAAGTCCCAGACAAGGCAGCTCATTCTCATGACATGGCGTACCTTTACGGTTTTGGCCGAGGATGGTACGCACTCTTCAACGAAGACCGCAAGCTTGGCTTCGGCATGAGTTGGGATGCGGAACTCTTCAAGCATCTCTGGTTCTGGCAAGTCTATGGGGGCTGGCACGGTCATCCCTGGTATGGCACTAGCTACAACATCGGTCTGGAGCCGTGCTCTTCATATCCTCAGTCACTGACGGGCGCGATCAAATCCGGCTCGCAACTGAAATTTGCACCGGGAGAATCGATACAAACGGACTTGCAAGTAACCGTGATTTCGAACCTGGAAGAGTTTGTTTACAGCAGATCGCATACCGAACTAAAGGTCAAGAAGACACCGCACAGTTAAAGTCTTCGCCACCGGCGGCAGTGTGAGCAATGGCAGCGTGCATCTTCATAGAACGGAGTATTAACGGCAATGCGAATCACAGACGTTGAAGCGATTCATATACGAATGCATGAAGTCAAAAAGCAGTGCGATAGCGGCCAGGATGCGCTTATTGTCCGTGTGCGAACGGATGAAGGAATCACCGGCCTCGGTGAAGTCGACTCATCGCCTTTGGCGGTGCAGGGAGTTATCAACGGCGCATATTCCCACCAGCTGTGCTGTGGTCTAAGGCAGTTGTTGATCGGGGAAGATCCTTTTCAGACTGAATATCTGTGGCAGAAAATGTTTCGCAACAATATCTACCTGGGGCAGTCCGGCATATTGTTTCACGCAATAAGCGGCGTCGATATGGCCCTATGGGATATCAAGGGCAAGAAACTCGGAATGCCGATCTGGAAACTCCTGGGTGGAGGGTTCCACAAGAGGCTGCGTTGCTACGCGAGCGTTCTCTTCGGAGACACTCCGGAACAGACCTACCTTGAAGCCATGCGCCTGCGTGACCTGGGTTTTACGGCCGTCAAGTTTGGCTGGGGACCGATGGGAAAAGATGCGAAGACCGATGTGGCGCTGGTGGCAAAGGCCCGCGCAGGCTTGGGTGACAATCTTGATTTGATGGTAGATGCCGGGTTGGTTTGGGACACCAAGACAGCCATTCAACGGGCTGAGGCATTTCAACAATACGATCCATTCTGGCTGGAAGAGCCTCTCGCTCCTCACAATTACGAAGGCTACAGCCAGCTTAGCAAGGCAACCAGCATTCGCATTGCCGCGGGAGAAGAGCAGGATAGCCTCGAAGATTACCGCCGGCTCATCACCGAAGGTCAATGCGACGTAATACAGGTAGATCTCACTCGGTGCGGCGGTTTCACCGGAGCCATGAAAATTGCCTCGCTCGCCGCTAGCTACCACCGTCCGGTAGCGAACCACGGATTTACTACCTACATCAACGTGGCAGCAGCCCTGCATTGGCTCAACTCCATACCCAATGCACTGATCGTCGAATTCGCGGCACAGAATAACACCGATCTCAGAAACATCCTGACCAAGCAGGTAATCCGGGCCAAAGACGGTTACTTGGAGATACCACAGGAACCCGGCCTGGGGATGGATTTGAACGAAGACACGGTCGCGAAACTTCGCATAACTTGAGCTAAGTATGTGTTGTCGCACTTGATTGCCGAAGGTCGTCACCATAGGAGTAGAGTTCGGTGAGCAAAGTATGCATTTCCCGGCGGAAGTTTCTAACTGATGCCACCGCGGCAACTGGCGGGGCAGGTCTGGCGGCAACCGGAGTGGATCTTTCTGCTCCGCCCCACGCGAACGATATATTGAGAGTCGAGGAATGGAGGCCAGACGGCCGATACGAGCCCGGGTCGCTGGTGAGAACGCTGCACGGAGATGTTCTGATCGGCGATTTCGAAGAGGTACTCTCCATCTCTGAGCGCTATCTGAATGACCACTGTTTGATCAGGCACGATAATGAGTGGCATTTGTTCGGTATCACAGGTTTTATCCCTTCCAGTCCCACGGACGACAGCCGTCGTGCGGAGAGTGAGATTTCTTTTGTTCACGCAACCAGTGCTGACCTGAAAAATTGGAGGTTGTGGCCAGATGTGATGCGGTGTTCGCGAACTTGGCCGGAAATCGGGCACGTGTACGCCCCCTACGTGATGGAACGCCAAGGTGTGTACTACATGCTTTATGCCGCGACTGACGAGGACACCACACAACGTATCTGCTTGGCCACGTCACGCGATCTTTTTCAGTGGGACCGCTATTCCGGCAACCCAGTCATTGTGCCTTCCCTGTTCTGGTCCAGGTGGCCAAGGTTCGGCATCGATGCTCCGGACGGACAAAGTACGTACGGCGGCTGCCGCGATGCGTGCATCATTCAACTGCCCGATGGGCGATATGTGGCTTACTGGGTGTCGAGGCTACAGAACAGATTCGGTGAAAATCTTTGCTGTGTTGCCGCCTCCTTGTCGACCGACCTTGTTCATTGGCAAGAGGTTGGCCCTGTTCTTAGCGTGAAGGCGTGGTTCCAACCACTCACCCTGGAGGCTGAATCCCCCTGTGTTGTCTTCAAGGACGGTTCCTATTGGATGTTCTTCAAACACGGTTGGTGGACCCATGTAGCCCGGAGCAATTCGCCCTTCGATTTTCTCGGAAGTCCGTTAATTCGGCTGGGCTATAGCCACGCGTCGAAAGTGTTTTTCTGGCAGGAAAACTGGTGGATCACACATTGCAAGACGTATCCGGATGATTTTTCGCAACAACGTTCTAACCGGCTCAAAGGGTTGTACCTGGGAAAGCTCCAATGGCCTGAGGGAGGGTATCCCCGTTTTGCCCAACGGCTTTCTTCGAGTAACTGAAGAAGCGGAAGTGAAAAGAAAGATCCATGACTCGAGATGAACATCTGACCTTCGACCAGGTAGCCAAGCGCCGCCATGAGGCCACCTACGACGAAGTGGCAGCGCACTATGACGGACCAATGTCGAAGCACCCCGTCATCAGCGTCAAAGGCCATCCAGAAGTGATTTGGGCCCGCCCTGATCTGGGTGTCGGAACGGTGGCAAATTCCTTTTCATTCGCCGTGGGTTCTCCCGCCCGTGAAATCCCGTGGCGCGAGGTGAAGTCTTCGCTGAAGCTCGGATATCTTCCGATCGTAATCGGCACCTGGCACCGAGCTCCTCTCCTCTTTACACAGGTGAGTTTTGCCGCCCTGGTCGGAGCTCGCGAGGTACGAACCGGCCACGAGAAGCAAGTGGCTTTAGTGGAGATGAGTATTTCCAATACCGATCCCACGGAAACTCACAGCGAGAGTCTGTGGGCTTTTATCCCTGGCGCCCTTCCCGCCAAGGGAGTGCCTCCTTTTCCATACAATACCTACGACCTTTTCGAGATTGTGGGGAAACTGCCCCCAATCCGAGGCTACCCAGCTGAGCCGAAAGACCACGTGGTTAGGGATGGTTTGCGTGAGCTAGGAATCTATTCGGCGGATAGTTCCATTCAGACGCATACCTACGACCAAGCCCTGCACTTTGCCATGAAGCTACGACCGAAGGAAACGAGGAGCATTCGCCTGATAGTCACGAGTTCCGCGCGCGGGCTCACGTCCGACGAGTTGGCAGCATTGAGAGAGGTGGATTTTTCTTCGGCGCTGGAGCAGCGAGTCCTTGATCTGGAAACTATTCTCGAAACAGGCACCCGGATTCGCGTGCCCGACACTGTGGTGAACAATATTTATAGAGCCCAAATCCTGCACAACCAAAGCCAGATACTGCAGGCAGCTGACAAGGATTATTGCGTGCCCGTGCAAGGCTACCAGGGAGTATGGCCTTGGGAAGCGATGAAGTTGACTGTGCATTGGGATTCGATTGGCCACCATGAAGACGTCCGAAAATGTTTGGAGTATTTTTTGAAAGTACAAGGCAGATTCCCGCCCCACGGAAATTTCAAAAGCAAAGAGGGAACTTTTGGCGGCACCATTGCCTTCGAGGAGAGTGGCTGGGAGAAAGATTCGGATTCTACGCTGTACGGTCAACTCGCTAAGATCAATGCAGGGAAGGAGGGCGAGTTTCCGAATTGGATGAATGGCACAGGATCAATGCTTTACGCTTTTGCTTTGCACTATCGCTATACAAGAGATCGCGAATGGCTGCAGCGAGTCGCTCCGGCCCTGATTCGTGCCTCCGACTGGATCATCACGGAACGGCAAGAAACGAAGAAAAAAGATGAAAACGGATATAAGGTTCTTCACTTTGGTTTGTTGCCGATTGGCAGAGCGTACGACACGGCGGACGAAGCGATCAGCCAACTGGTGTCCGATGGTGAGTTGGCGGGCGGACAGATGGACGATCGCCACGCGCCACTCAATACCTATTATCCTTGCTGGACCGATGGTTACAGTTCTCAGGGCTTGAGCAGTTTCGCCGAGGCGCTAGCCGAAATTGGACATCCTGAAGGGGTTCGCCTGGTCAAAGAGGCAAAAGACTACCGCGAAGACATTTTCGAAGTCATGCGACGAACGCGTAATTCGGATCCAGGCGCCGCACCCTACCCGGAGCGCCTCTATAGACCGCCGGCGTGGGCGGAATTCGCCACCGGCGCTTTGGCATATCTGGATACGAGCTTCATGGAGCCGAGCAGTGAAGCTTTTGAGCAGCTGGAAAACTACATGAAGGTGAAGTGGAACCGGGGCGTCTTGGGACTCACTGGTGGGATGGAAAAGAATGGAGACCCACACGGAACCAATTCCTTTTACGTGGACTTCTCCGAGGACATCTGGCATCGCACTTGGTTGTTGCGGGGAGAGGTCGAAAAAGCCCTGCTGGCTTTCTACTCCATGCTCGCCTATGGCTTGGATCGACAAACCCTGGGGACAGTTGAAAGATTTCTTCTCAACGACCGGCGATACGCACCCTTTTTCATGGATACGTCAGCCAGTGCCCGTGTGTGCGGACTTATCCGTCAGGCGCTCGTATTGGAAGAGGGTAAGGTACTTCACCTGCTTGCGGGGGCTCCGCGAAGATGGCTAGAAGAGGGCAAGGAAATTCAGCTCACAAAGGGCGTTACAACCGCGGCAAGACTCGACTTCAGCGTGAACTCCCATGTACATGAGGGACAAATCGTTGTGGATCTAACGTTCACGGAGTTGCGTTCGCGTGAGCTCGAAAGCTTGCGCGTCCGTCTGCCTCATCCCGCGAAACAGCAGATGAAAAAGGTATTGGTGAATGGAAAGCCATGGATCCGCTTCAACCCGGCGGACGAAATAATCGAATTGACGCCGACAATTGGCCGTACTGAGATCGCAGCAATGTATTGAGCCCCAGAGAGGCGGCTTCCACTGGGAAATAGTATGGGTTTGGAACTGAAGGATAAGGTCGCGATTGTCACCGGGGGCTCGCGAGGAATCGGCTCCGGGATTGCGCATGCATTGTTGCTGGCGGGGGCTAGAGTATTCATCTGTGGTAGGCAGGAAGCGGATTTGAAGTCGGCGCTGCAAGCTCTGTCATCCAGCGGTGAGGGATCGATCGATGGCATCGTCGCGGATGTAAGTCGCTATCAAGACTGCCGCAAGTTAGTGGAAGCGGCCGTCGAGCGTTTCGGCAGACTCGATATCCTGGTAAACAATGCCGGAGCTGGGCATTCCTACAAGCCCATTGACCAAATCTCACCGGAAGTGTGGGACGCCACTATCGGGACGAATTTGTCCGGCATGTTTTATTGTTGTCGTGAAGCCGTGCCGCTGATGCGTAAAGCAGGGGCAGGCTACATATTTAATATCTCCAGCACAGCGACCATTGTCTTGTGCCAGGGCGGAAGTGCCTACAATGCTTCCAAGACGGGAGTAAGCGGGCTGACCGAGACTTTGGTTAAGGATGTCCGATACGACGGCATTCGCGTAAGTGAGATTGTAATCGGTAGCGTATCGACCGCCGACAGAGGGTATGAGAGATGGAAACTGGCCATTGAAGATGTGGCCCAGATTGTAATCGATCTCTACAAATTGCCGGCGAGGGCGCTGGTGAGCCGGGTTGAGCTTTGGCCTTCGCAGCCTCCGCCGAATCGGTAGTGCCCTGAGTATTTGTTTGGCCCGACAGTCAGGAGTTTAGACCGGTGAAAGAGAAGAGAAGTTTGTTTTTCGCATTCGTGGTGTGTTTTGCGGCCGCGGTGAATGCAGAATCCGCACCGGAAGCGTATCCGATCAGGATTGAGCGGGCCGTGCCGGTAACGATGCGAGACAACACTGTGCTCCGAGCCGACGTTTATCGGCCTGACGTAGGAGGGCAGTTTCCGGTGTTACTCGAACGCACACCAGATAATAAGGATACAATTGTCGAGTTTGGCATGGCCGCGGCGGCCCGTGGCTACGTGGTAATTGTGCAGGACGTCCGTGGCCGATACACCTCGGAAGGTGATTGGTATCCCTTTAAATATGAGTTGCAGGATGGTTATGACACCGTCGAATGGGCGGCGGCTTTGCCATATTCCAATGGAAAAGTTGGGATGTTTGGCGGCTCCTATGTTGGCGCCACCCAGCTTCTAGCGGCCATTGCTCATCCTCTTCCTCTCGCCGGTCTATGTACGTACGTCACCGCCAGTAACTACCACGACGGATGGACATATCAGGGAGGTGCGTTCGAGCAGTGGTTCAATGAATCATGGACATCCGGCCTGGCCCAGGACACACTGAACCGCGCCGTCAAAAAAATTACCAATGCAACCGGGGGCGTACAAACGCTCCCTCTAACCAGTTATCCATTGTTCAATGGTCCAGTGTTCAATGCTCCAGTGTTCAATGCTCCAGCATTGTCCAGTGCTTCCGATCTGACCAAGGCCCTCGCGCCATATTTTCTCGACTGGCTGGCTCATCCCAGCTACGACGATTATTGGAAGCGTTGGTCGATCGAGGAACATTATCCGGATATCAACGTGCCAGTCCTGAACATTGCCGCTTGGTATGACATCTTTCAAGGAGGTTCTCTACGCAACTACGTGGGCCTGAAGGCTCATGCAGGCAGCGAAGCAGCCCGGCGTGGCCAGAGGTTGTTGATCGTCATAGGCGGTCACGCCGGCCAAGGACGGAATATCGGTGAGATGGACTTCGGTCCAAAAGCTGCCGAGTTCAGCGAGTATGGGACTACTCTTCTATGGTACGACTATCTTCTGAAGGGTATTGCAAACCAATTCACAAAAGAAAAGCCGGTGAAGATTTTCGTGATGGCTAGCAATGTTTGGCGGGAAGAAGATGACTGGCCCCTGGCGCGTGCCCGCAATACGAAATACTATTTGCANNGAGCAAACTCGGTTCGCGGTGATGGCACGCTCTCGACTGCAATTCCGAATTCTGAAACCTTCGATCATTATCTTTACGATCCCGCCGATCCGGTTAAAACTATTGGAGGCCCTCTTTGCTGTGATCGTGACCACATGGCTGCAGGACCACGTGACCAACGTCCCGTCGAGGCCCGAGATGACGTGCTGGTATACTCCACGCCCCCAATGGAGCAAGACGTTGAAGTGACCGGCCCCATCGGCCTGGAGTTGTACGCGAAATCAACTTCCGTCGATACGGATTTCACAGCCAAACTGATTGATGTGT
>PLBX01000009.1:14889-17420 GCA_003135495.1 Acidobacteriaceae bacterium
TGCGGCTCGAGATCAGCAGCAGCAATTTCCCCCGATTCGACCGCAATCTGAACACAGGCGTGGACGATAGGCTAAGCGTCGGTATGATCAGCGCCACGAACTCGATCCTCCACGACAATCAGCATCCCTCGGCATTGATCTTGCCGATTGTGTCTGATCGGTAGGTGGTTGCGAGATGCCAACTCAAAGTCGGCTCAACAGAACGGATGGAAACCAGACTACGGAGGAATAGACGA
Source organism: Acidobacteriaceae bacterium (assembly GCA_003135495.1). Lineage (GTDB taxonomy): Bacteria > Acidobacteriota > Terriglobia > Terriglobales > Acidobacteriaceae > Acidiflorens. The sequence goes on from PLBX01000009.1 coordinate 15,126, forward strand.
CGTGCTGCTAACCGGTAAAACGTGCCTCATCACTGGCGGCGGGACAGGAATCGGTCGCGCAACGGCATTTCGTTTCGTAGAAGAGGGAGCGTCAGTCTGGATTGGCGGGGTCGATCTTGATTCGCTTAAGCGCACGGCGGCAGAAATTGGCCCGAAATGCATGTGGCGCCCTTGCGACGTGACCAAGCAGGAACAAATACAACAGGTGGTCGACGAGATTCCCCAACTTGACGTTCTGGTTGCTAACGCCGCTGTTAGCTATTCCATTGACCTGCTGTCTGATCCGCTGGCTCGCTGGCGGGAGATGGTCGAGGTCAATATGTGGGGCGGAGTGCTGACTTGCCGGGCCGCCGGGCAGAAGATGATCCGTCAAGGCAAGGGCGGGCGAATCGTCATTATTTCCTCGATATTGAGCACCATCGCCGAACCCGGCAGCACTNNATGGCCAAAGCCGCCTTGAATCAGCTCGGGCGGCAACTGGCAGTCGAATGGGCGAAAGATGGAATTCTAGTGAATCTCATTGAGCCGGGATGCGTTCACACGCCAATGAGCTACGTCAGTGGTTCCAACGAGTTTGAGAGTGAGTGGTTCAAGCAGTTTTTCATCAATCCCAATCGCCCTCGCGTTCCATTGATGCGGCCCGCCCAGCCCGCGGAAATCGCTGAAGCGGTTCTATTTTTTGCCAACCCCAGGAATAGCTACTGCACGGGAACCATGTTGGTGGTTGATGGGGGACTCACGATCAAGTTCTAAGAGAACCCAATGGCAGAGTCAGTCAAAATCAAAAGCATTCGCGCGATTCCTTTGTACGGAAAGGCCTACGATGATTGGCCCCGTCGTTTCGGCGATCTGGAACAGACCAGAACGTTGGTGGAAGTAATCACCGATAACGGCATTGCCTCTTTGGGGAGCATCTACACGTCGGCACCCCTGGTCGAAGGAGCGCTCAAAGTTCTGCGCCCGCTCTATGAAGGCGCGTCGGCGATCGATCCCGCGGCGACCTCGGAACGGCTTCATCAAAATTNNGTGGATCCGTAACCCATACCATCAGCGGAATTGACATGGCGCTTTGGGACATTCTTGGCAAAGTTACGAATCAGCCGATCCACCGTTTGCTGGGAGGAAAACTTCGAGATCGCATCAAGCCCTATGCCTCGATGCTGATGGAGGAACCGGAAAAACTCCAGGCCAAACTACAGAGTACGATGCAGCGCGGCTTTCGCGCGTTCAAGATCGGCTGGGGACCTTTCGGCCGCCGTGACGACGCAGCTGACGAGGCGATCGTCCGCGCCGCGCGCGCCGCGATCGGGCCAGATTGCGAACTGATGGTAGATGCCGGCGCCTCCGACGCCTTCTGGCCACATGGCTACAAATGGGCTCTTGAAAAAAGCCGTATGCTGGCCAACTATCAGATCACCTGGTTTGAAGAGCCGTTGCGCCCCGATGACATCGATGGATTTGTCGATCTGACTCGCAATTCGCCGGTAAGAATCGCCTCCGGAGAAGTACTGACCCGCCGCCAGTCGTTCCTGCCCTGGATTGAGCGCCGGGCAGTTGACTATCTCCAGCCCGATGTAACTAAAGTGGGCGGACTCACGGAACAGCATCGCATTGGCCAGTATGCCGACGATCACGGCATCATGATGGTGCCGCACGGCTGGAATACCGGCATTGGGTTGGCTGCCGATTTGCACCTCATGGCGACTGCCGGCAATGCGCGTTGGGTCGAGTTCCTGACTCCTGAGCCCTACATGGATGACGTATTCGAAACTCCGTTGAAACTCGACGCCGAAGGCTTTCTCGCGATTCCTGATGGGCCCGGCTACGGCTTCAAGTGGAGCACGGAGGGCATTCGCCGCCTGTCGCAAGGAATCAGCATCACCGAATCACGAATCTAGCCGGAGGAAATCTGACATGAATGTGCTCTTTGTAGGCGCCCACCCCGATGACATCGAAATCTTTTGTGGCGGAACGGCTGCGTTATACGCCAATCAAGGGCACCACGTGTTTTTCTGTGTGTCCACCAATGGCAATGTGGGATCCGCCACGCTGCCACCGAAAGAAATCGCTGCTATTCGCCACAAAGAAGCGATGAACGGCGCCGCCGTGATCGGCGCAACACTCATATGGTTGGATTTCGACGACGAATTTCTCTTCGACACGCGCGAATCGCGCATGGCCTTCATCGAGGCTTTCCGTCAAGCTAAGCCCGAGGTAGTGATTTGTCACTGCCGCCATGACTACCATCCTGATCACTCGATCTCCGGCACGATTGTCGATGAATGCGTGATCATG
>PLBX01000355.1:0-7798 GCA_003135495.1 Acidobacteriaceae bacterium
GCGTCCATGAAGCAGGGATCGCACATCATGTTGCAGCGATTCGTAAGGTCAACCGTGAGCACCGATCCGCGGCCATATTTCACCGTAGACGACCCGTGATGATGCAACTTCTCATCGTTATGGGCCTTGATGTCGCGCCCGGGAAATACTTCTTCGAGGTGCGCCGAAAATTCTGTGTCAATTGACATCAAGTCTTCAAAGTGGCCGTGCTTCTCGCAATCCTTTACCATCCAGATCTTGCCGTCGCGCTCAATGATCTGCGCCTTGATCTCGCCGACTTTTTCGTTCATCAGAACGTCAACCGGCAGATGCCCATCGAGAATCTGCTGGCGAATTTCCGGCACGCACTTCGGGCAAAGCGAGTCGGTCGAGCGCGGCCAGCCCAGCGGCGGCTTCGACTTCTCCCACGATTTAAGAAGCGGCTTATCGGACCACTTCGGAGTTGGCGAAACATTCGGCTTGACCCGGTTCAACCGCTCAAATACCGCCCACGCGCCCGTGGCCGCAACCGTTACCGCCTTCTCAACATACTTAATCGGCTTATGCATTCTTTGCTCTCGCTTTCTTCAGCTGGGAGTTCACGCTTCGGGTCGCACCCCGAGATCCTACAAGGGAGACATTCCACAAACTACCGCCCCACGTACAATGCGTAGATGGTGGATTTGCTCACATTGATCCTATTGAATCTGTGGTCGTTAGGCACGAAGAAGGCAATGAAGGGCTGAAAATCGGGGTTAAGCGGCAATTCGAGGCATTTTATGGAGCTAACTCATTGAAAAGATTAGGGACCTTGCTTCTAGAAACACAAGAAAATGCCAGCTTCTAGGCCGGGGAGCATCAACTCCATTAACACTGGAGGCTAACCAGTCGCATCAACGCCCACTCGTTTCCAGCAAAGGATCGGCTTTCACCTTCTCTGCGTCCAGCCTTAGGTCGGAGAGATCCAACTGCAGATTCCCCGGGTTGGTCGCATAGGCTAATCCCGTTTCCATGTCGATCATACCGCTGCGGATCAATCTCTCGATGTCGCCATCGAAATGCTGCATCCCCTCTTGATCGCCTACGCGCATAGCATCCAGCAATGTCTTGCCGTCCGCTTCGCCCTTCTCAACGTATTCGCGGGTGCGTAGCGTACTCTTCAATACTTCAATGACTGCTATCCGCCCCGCTCCATCTTTACGCGGAACCAGTCGCTGCGACACGATATAGCGAAAGCTTTTTGCCAGGCGATTTCGAACCGTATGCTGTTCAGCCAAGGGAAAGGCTCCGATAATTCTCTCAACGGTCTTAGAGGCGTCAATGGTGTGAAGCGTGGAGAGTACCAGGTGACCAGTCTCGGCCGCCTCCATCGCAATCTCGATCGTCTCCTTATCGCGCATCTCTCCCACCAGAATTACTTTGGGAGCCTGCCGCAATGCCGCTCTTAGAGCGAGAGCGAAGCTCGGAGTATCACTGTGCAATTCCCTTTGATTCACAATGCAATTCTTGTGGGGATGCAGAAACTCAATGGGATCCTCGATCGTAAGGACGTGATAGGACTGCTCCTTATTAATTCGATCGATGATTGCCGCCAGTGTTGACGACTTCCCCGATCCGGTTGGCCCCGTAACCAGAACGATTCCATTGCGCAGATCGACAATCTTCTTCAGTTCTTCCGGGAGATTCAAGTCATCGAAATCCGGTATCATGCTCGGAATTACGCGCATTACCACGGCACAAGAGCCGCGTTGCATAAAAACATTCACTCGAAACCGGTGCGCGCCCGGCAGGCTGTACGATACGTCGCATGAACCTAGTTCCTTCAGGTTTTTTACCGCATGCGAGTTATTGCCGATTAAGTCGCAGCCGATCTTGAGTGTATCGTCGCTAGTCAGAGTGCGAGTTACGCCAGCTGGCGCCAACTTACCGCTGACCTCCACCAGCGGCGGCTTTCCCGGACTGAAAAACAGATCGCTGATGCGCTCCGAACTCTTCAGCATAGCCGCCAAAAGCGACGGCGTGGAAAGAGTCGCCGGTGCGGAAACTGCGGCCGTAGCCGCAGCGCCAGCCGCTCTGGCAACAGGAGCAGTCGGGACTGCATTCGGTGCACTTGCTGGCGAAGACATAGAGTTAGGGCGTCCTGGATTAGGTCGATAGTGTCAAACAGATAGCGTGCGGTGAATGTTGATAGGCAACGTTATGGCTCATAAACAGAGTACACAACGAAGCATGGCGCGGGAAGATTACCGAAGATAGTCGAAAACTCCCAGTGGATGCGCCCTTTGATCCTATGTCATAGTTAGATCATATTCTGGTAAACTCTCCCGCATAAGTCGTCCCCGAGAATTTCCGCGACCGGTATCTCTCGGATTAGACGCGGCGCCGCTTTAATCTTCTGTAACACTTTTGATTGTAAGTGGCATTAAGGATGGGTGAGCCATGGCATTGCACCCTGATGAAACGCTTGCAGACTGGAATTCTATCCGGCGGCAAGTTGAAGAAAGCCCACACTGGTATCGCGATCTCGTGGAACACAGCCCGAATCTGCTATGTGTTCATAACCTCGAAGGCCGATTGCTCTCGGTCAATGCGCTTGCCGCCCAAGCGCTCGGCTACAGCGTCGAGGAAATACTGCGGAGGCCGCTGCAAGATTTGGTCAGTCCTCGATACTCCGTTCAGTTCGATACCTATCTCGAAGAAATCACGCAGAAGGGTGAGCGTCACGGTCTTTTGGCGGTTTTGACGCGCTCCGGTGAAGAACGCTTCTGGGAGTACCACAATACGCTTATCTCCCAGGGTCTATCGATGCCCGTCGTGCGAGGCATCGCGCACGACGTCACAGACCGCGTGCGGGCGGAGAAAGCTTTGCGTTCCACTAACGAAAAATTGCTGCGCATCGCACTCGAACAAGAAGAATCCCTGCAACGATTGACTCTGTTCCGCACTTTGCTCGATCAGTCGAACGAATCCATCCTGGTAGTCGATCCGGACACACTGCGTTTGTTGGATGTGAATGAGAAAGCATCTGTAACGCTCGGCTACAGCCGCGACGAACTCTTATCCATGTCGATTTTTGACATTGACCCGGATGCGGACGAGAACTCCCGCCAACGAGTGCTGCTTCAATTGCAACAGCAGGCTGGCGCAATCTTAGAACGGAGGCACAAACGGAAAGACGGAAGCATTTTTCCGGTGGAAGTGAATATTCGATTGGTGCAACTGGAGCGCCAATACTACGTAGCCGTCTCCCGAGACGTCACCGAGCGCAAGAGATCCGAAGAACGCCTCCGTGAGTTCGAAAGGGTCGTAGAGAGCTTGGAAGAGATGATTACGGTGGTGGATAAAGAGCACCGGTATGTACTGGCGAACCGGGCTTTCTTAAACTATCGAGGGCTAACAAGCGAACAAGTTGTTGGGAAAAAGGCAGCACAACTCCTTAATCCTGGTGTATTCGATGCAGTCGTCAAGCCAAGGTTGGACCAATGTTTTCAAGGCAAGGTGGTGAACTACGAGTTGAGGTATGGATATCCGCAAATGGGCGAAAGGGACTTGGCGATCACCTATCTGCCCGTCGACGGTCCCCATGGGATTGATCGCGTGGCTTGCGTGTTGCGTGATATTACCGAACGGAAACAAGCCGAGGAACGGCTGCGAGAGTTCGAGAGAATCCTTGAGAACGTAGACGAGATGATCGTGGTAGTGGATCGACAATACGAGCGTGTGATGTCGAACCGCTCCGCGCTCAACTGGCGCAGAATTACGAATGAGCAAGTTTTGCGAAGTTCGGCGTCGGATGTCGTGACTCCTTGCTTATTCGATGAGATTAAAGAAAAAATAGATGAATGCTTCCTCGGAAAAGTAGTCACCCACGAGATGCGGCAGCAATATGCGGATGGTATCAGGCATGTTTCCATCACCTATTCACCCATAGAAGGTCCCACCGGTATCGACCGCGTGGCCTGCGTGGCCCGGGATATAACTCAGCAGAGACTGGCCGAGGAAGCCTTGCGCGAGAGTGAAAGTCGCGAGCGGGCGCGGGCAAAAGAACTGGAAACAGTCCTCGATGCAGTACCGGTTCCGGTTTACATTGCACGCGACCGCGCGTGCCGCCGGGTAACCGGCAACCGCGCAGCATATGAACAATTGCGCACGTCCAAGGCCTACAACTTTTCTAAAAGCGTACCTTCGAAAGAGCAGCCTAAATTTCGCTTGATGCAAAATGGCACAGAAATACCCGCCCATTCCCTGCCCATGCAACAAGCGGCATCTCTGGGTACGCCTATTTACGGCAGCGCTTGGACCATAGCATTCGAGGATGGTACCCAACGCCACGAACTAGTGAATGCGGTGCCCCTGCTAAACGAGGACGGCACGATACGCGGAGCAGTAGCGGCGGCGATCGATGTGACCGAACTTAAGAGAGCCGAGGAGGCTTTGCGGCAAAGCGAAGAACGCTTCCGCGTAGCGCTGAAAAATTCTCCCATCTCAGTCTTCAACCAGGATCGGGATTTGCGCTACACATGGATGTACAACCCCACCGTGTCCGAGGCCAGTGGATATCTCGGTAAAACGCCACATGAACTTTTCGGGCGCGAAGAAGCCGAACGCATGGCGGTGGTCCGGCGCAAAGTGCTGGAGACCGGTGTTGGCACCCGTCATGACGTCGAGATAACCGACTCCGGCAAAAAGCACTTCTTCGACACCACGATTGAGCCGCTTCTGAACTCGGCCGGTGAAGTGGTGGGAATTACAGCGGCAAGCATGGACGTAACCGAACTTCGCGAAGCCACCGAAGCATTACGCGAGGCAAAACGAAAACTCACCGAGGAAAAGCTATATCTCGAGCAGGAAATCGATACCGAACTCGGATTCGGCGAGATCATCGGGCAAAGCAAGCCCCTGCAAGAAGTCATGAAACAAGTGGGCAAAGTGGCCTCAAGCAATGCTACCGTGCTGCTGCTTGGAGAAACCGGGACCGGCAAGGAACTGGTGGCGCGGGCCATTCACCGCTTGAGCCAGCGCCATAGTAACAACTTCATCAAAATGAATTGTGCGGCGATTCCATCGGGATTGCTGGAAAGCGAGCTGTTCGGCAATGAGCGAGGAGCTTTTACGGGCGCCGTCAGCAAGAAAATCGGTCGGCTGGAGCTGGCGGATAACGGTACATTGTTCCTGGACGAGATCGGAGAAATCGCGCCGGCCCTACAGCCAAAATTGCTCCGAGTCCTGCAGGATCAGGAGTTCGAACGACTGGGCGGCAATCATACGATAAAAGTAAATTTCCGTTTGATCGCGGCAACTAATGCCGATCTAGCGGATCGCGTGCGAGAGAACGAATTTAGAAGCGATTTGTATTACCGGCTAAACGTTTTCCCGATTCGAGTGCCACCTTTGCGCGAGCGCCGCGAAGATATTCGCCTGCTGGTAGAACATTTCGTGCAGAAGTGCGCCCAGCGAATGAACAAATCCATCACCAGCATTCCCAAGAAAACCATGGACGCGCTTATGGCATGGGATTGGCCGGGTAACGTACGCGAGTTGGAGAATTTTGTAGAACGCTCCGTCATCCTTACCCAAGGCTCTGTGCTGGTCGCTCCATTAAATGTGCTCGATCCTTCTGAGGTCGATACGGACAATTCCGATCAAACTCTGCAATCAGCAGAACGGGATTACATCCTCCGCGCCTTGAGGGAAAGCCATGGAAAAATCGGCGGGCCGCGAGGTGCAGCCATGCGTTTGGGATTGAAACGAACCACGCTGCAATCGAAAATGAAGCATCTGGGAATCTCGTCTCATTCGTCACCACCGACGAATTAACTTCCGCGGCCTAGTAACAACCTAACTGCTTCGAAGCCCGGCGTAGACCCGTCACGCCGACCAGTGATCCCGATCACAAATTTAAGAACCAGACCGTAGCATCATAGCGGTCCTCCGCCATCTTCTGGCGATTGTGAGGATCTGCTATGGCCACGTCCGCCTCGGTCAGTTCTCGAGTTTTAAATTCCAGTCTTGCATCCCGAATCATGAGCGGCGACGAAGCCGCCGAGTTGATCGAATTCGGCACTCGCATTGGCATGAGCGGTTTTACCGGCTCTGGCTATCCCAAGGCAGTGCCTCTCGCGCTGGCCCGCCGAATCGCCGACGCGAACCTCCGCGGGCAGAAAGCTCAGGTCAGCATTTTTACCGGCGCATCCACTGGCCCCGAATTAGATGGCGCTCTCGCCATGGCGGGTGGCATTCAACTTCGCTTGCCCTACCAGTCCGACCCCGAGACTCGCAAGCGAATCAATTCCGGCGAGATGGAATATATGGACATCCATCTCGGCCACGTCGCGCAGTATGTCGAATACGGCTTCCTCGGGAAGATGGACTGGGCGCTAATCGAAGTCACTGCAATTCTCGAAGATGGACTACTGGTTCCCAGTTCCTCCGTTGGCAATAACCGCACCTGGATCGAGCAGGCTGACAAGGTAATTCTCGAGGTCAACGAAAAGCAGCCCGCAGAACTCGAAGGCATGCATGACATTTATTACGGAATGCAACCGCCTCCATACCGCCAGCCAATTCCCCTCGTGCATCCAGGGCAGCGCATCGGCACCCCCTACCTGAATGTTCCTCTGGACAAAGTCGCCGCTGTCGTCCTTACCGATTCCCCCGACCGCAACAGCGCATTCAAACCGCCCGACGAAAGTTCGAAACGCATCGCGAATCACATCCTGGACTTCCTCGCCTGGGAGGTGCAGAAAGGCCGCATTCCCCCTTCCCTGCTGCCGATTCAATCGGGAGTAGGCAACATTGCGAACGCCGTACTGCTCGACCTGCTGGAAGCGCCTTTCGAAAACTTGACCTCGTATACGGAAGTCATTCAAGACGGCATGATCGAGTTATTGAAGAGTGGCAAGCTCACTTGCGCGTCGGCAACCGCTTTTTCTCTCAGTCCGGAAATGATGACGCAAGTCAACGCCGAGATGGGAAATTACCGCGATCGCATCGTTCTTCGGCCGCAGGAAATCACCAATCACGCGGAAATTATCCGCAGGCTCGGCGTAATTGCGATGAATGGAATGATTGAAGCTGACATTTATGGCAACGTGAATTCGACGCACGTTATGGGATCGCGCATTCAGAACGGCATTGGAGGCTCCGGGGATTTTGCCCGCAATGGCTACCTGTCAATGTTCATGGCGCCGTCCACCGCGCACAAAGGAGCCGTCACCACGATTGTTCCGATGGTGTCACACGTTGATCACACCGAACACGATGTCGATGTAGTCGTAACCGAGCAGGGCCTCGCTGATTTACGCGGCTTGTCGCCGCGGCAAAGAGCGAAACTCATCATCGAACGCTGCGCCCACCCGGATTATCGCTCCATGCTGCTTGATTATCAGGATCGCGCCGAGCGCCTCTCCTTTGGCAAACACACTCCTCATCTGCTCAACGAATGCCTGAGTTGGCACAACCGCTACATCCGCAACGGACGAATGCGGCCATCCGAAGACTAAAGACTAAAGCCAACTCAATCGATCCATAAAAAAGGCATCCCGAACCATCGGGATGCCNNTTTAACTTCCTGACGTCTTGTGCTCTAGCCGACAGGAGGCTTCTTCTTATCCTCTTCCTCTTTTTTCTGCTGCTGCGGTGTCTTGGCTGGCGGATGCGCAGGAGCAGGCGCCGGCTTCGCCGCAGGCGGTGGAGTGTGCTCCGGCGCGTGCTGCGCTGGAGGCGGCGCTGGCTTTGACGCTGCCGGTGGCGGAGTGCGCTCCGGTGCATGCTGAGCCGGTGGAGGCGTTTGCGGTTTAGGCGCTGGCTGGGCCGGTTT
>PLBX01000355.1:7873-9122 GCA_003135495.1 Acidobacteriaceae bacterium
CGGTTCTGCCGCTGCCGGACGATTAGCCTCTGGACGGCCGGGTTGCGGTTGAGCGGACGGTGGACGATCATTCTTCTGTGGTGCTGCGCCAGGCCGATTCGCCTCATTAGCCGGAGGTCGATTCGGTTGCGCAGGGTTCGCCGCACCCGGACGCTCGTTTGCTGCTGGCTGTCCTGGACGATTAGCGGGCTCGTTGGGACGGTTCGGCTGATTCGCCGCACCGGGCCGCTCGTTCGGCGCTGGCTGATTTCCTGGACGATTCGTGGGCTCACCAGGGCGGTTGAGTTGATTGGCTGCTCCCGGCCGCTCGTTGTTCGGCTGGGTACCCGGGCGGTTCGCTGGCTGGTTTGCGGCCGGCTGCCCCGGTTGTCCAGGTCGTCCAGCATTCATTGGGTGTCCGGTGGTCGCAGTCGCGGGTTTGCCAGGAGGAGCCTGCTTAACCATCGGATGCGCAGCGGCGGCGGGACGCAAGCTCTGCATCTCGCGCTTCGGCAACGGCTGTCCCGGATGAGCCGCCATCGCCTGTTGCTGTTTGGCAAAAGGCACTGGCGGAGGCGGAGGAGTTCGCTTCGCGATCACCTGACGGTTCGCCACGGCTGCCGGCGGCGCGCTCACATGACCTGCTGACGAAGCNNGAAGCTTTCGCTCCCAGCACGCTTTCGCGTGTCGGAGCAACCGCAACCCGGGCGGCTACAGGAACCGCCGCGAGCTGCTGCTGGTTCATGGCAACTGCGGAATGCGCTACCGGCTGCGCGCCAGCAAAAGCACGCTGCGGAACAACCGTCACGGCACCTTGCACCCCACGGTTAGCGTAGTTAACGTTCGTGATTGTCGTGCTCTTGTTAACGATAGTCGTGTTGTAGACATTCGTGACTACGGTCGTGTTTACCGTGGTATTGCTGATGTTCACTTGGTTCATGTAACCGCGACTAACCTGATAGGGCGGAACATAAACTTCGCGCGGGCCTAGCGGAAACCATCCTACGTTGCCGCCGAAGCCACCGGGACCGCCGCCCAGAAAAACTACCAGCGCGGGCGCATATACTGCCGCTACATCTACAGGTCCAGCCACCCATCCCCATCGGCCGCTGACACTGACCCAGCGTCCATAGTGGAACGGAGCATAACCCCAATTGGAATCGTCAACCCATGTGTATCCCCAGGGAGAAATCCAATCCCAATGGCCTTCGTGATAGGGCGCCCACCCCGCATCCACATGGTTGGGGTACCAGACGTGGCCGTAGTTGGA
>PLBX01000256.1 GCA_003135495.1 Acidobacteriaceae bacterium
TCAAAATTCCGCCGCCGCAGCTCATCAACAAGAAAATCTCCCACGGCGCTTTCGTTCGGAGTGATGGATTCGATATCGATCAGACGACGGGTAAGCTTAAACAAGTCCATGCATAAAAAGCGTAACAGCCGAACCGGATTCATGAATAGCGTTTAAACATCTTCGTAGAGATGGGGCTTGCCCCGTCTCCCACCGCGTACCTGAGACGGGCAAGCCCCGTCTCTACAGAAGCCGTTTTTTTAATTGCTATCAACGTGTTGTAATCTGATCGCGTGCCACTAGAAGCTTCCAGCATTCGTTCTCTGTCGCTTGCCGGTCCCGCCGGACGGCTGGAAGCACTGCTGAACGCCGGATCTCCCAGCGCCACCCATGCCGCGGTGGTTTGTCATCCCCATCCGCTGTACGGCGGAACCTTGCACAATAAGGTCGTTTTCCACGCCATGAAGGCGCTGAATAGTTTTGGATTTCCCGTGCTCCGCTTCAATTTCCGCGGCACTGGTCTTAGTGAAGGCGAGCATGCCAATGGCGTAGAGGAAGTCGAGGATGTGCATGCTGCGCTCGATTGGCTGGGGCGGGAATATTCACTTCCTATTATCTTCGCCGGTTTTTCTTTTGGAGCGGCGGTTGGATTACGCGCTTCCTATGACGATCCGCGGGTGCCTGCTCTTATCGCGCTAGGGTTGCCGGCGGTCCCCGTTGAAAATCGCTTTTACGATTTTGAATTCCTCCGCGAATCCGTGAAGCCGAAACTCTTCGTCAGCGGATNNCTTTTGCGGAACCGAAAAAGGTGGTTCGCATTGAGGCCGGAGATCATTTTTTCGAAGGACGGTTGCGCGAGATGCGAGACGCGATTGAAGCGTGGGTGAAGGAAACCCACCTCACTTCATAAAAATTCCTTGTCCTTTTGCGCGCAACCACAAGTGTGAAATATGAAGTGTGAAATATATCGTTAACCCAATGACGGACGACCCACAGGCGCGCGATCAGCAATTTCGCCTCATGCGCGAAAAGGCGCGCGAAATCTTTACTTCCGCGCTCAACACCGCATCTATCGAAAGCGCATTCGAACGCAATGTGCACTGCGAGCGCCGCGTGCTGCGCATCGGCGAAGATCTCTACGATCTCGATACTTACAGCCGTGTCTTCGTTGTCTCGATCGGAAAAGCCGCGCACACCATGGTCGCGGCGCTTGAAACACGAGTGGGCGGCAGTCTTGAAGGCATTGTTGCGTCTTCGGTTGCTCCGGCAAGTCAAGTTCGTGGCTTCCGGTATTTTTGCGGCGGCCATCCCACGCCGACCGCCGAATCGATTCAAGCCGCCTCTGCCATTCTCAAATCCCTTTCCTTGTTGGACGCATCGTCGCTCGTGATCTTCATGATCTCCGGAGGCGGATCGTCGATCGTCGAGAAGCCGGTTGACGAAGATATTTCTCTGGATGATCTGGCGGCGACCTATCGCGCCTTAGTCCACTCCGGCGCGCCCATTGCCGAAATAAATGCCATCCGTAAACATATTTCAGCGGTAAAGGGCGGACGCCTTGCCCAGGGCGCTTATCGCGCGCAACAGGTTTCGATTCTTGTTTCGGACGTACCAGACAATACTCCTGACGCCCTTGCTTCGGGCCCGACGATGCCCGATTCCACTTCCATCAATGATTGCGAGCGCATCGCTGCGAAATATAATCTGGTTGAGCAATTTCCGGAATCGGTAGCCAGCCTTTTCCGCCAGCGCGTGCTGGAGGAGACGCCGAAATCCGACGATCCCGCATTCGCCCGCGCACGCTGGTGGACGGTGCTCTCCAATAAAGTTGCGCTGGAAGAAGCGGCCGCTGCCGCCGTTCGCGCCGGCTTCGCGGTTGAAATCGATAACTCGTGCGACGACTGGCCCTACGATAAAGCGGCCACCTATCTGCTGAATCGCCTGCGTGAATTGCGGAGCAAAGTGTCGCGAGTGTGCTTGCTCTCCGGCGGCGAGGTGACAGTGACGGTTCGCAATGGCGGGATCGGCGGGCGCAATCAGCAATTCGCGTTGGCCTGCGCCGAAGAGATCGAAGGAGAAGACGTCACTGTGTTGAGCGCGGGCACCGACGGAATCGATGGTAATAGCCCAGCGGCTGGAGCTGTCGTCGATGGCAGCACGGTTACCAGGGCTAGTAATCTCGCAAGGCAGCGCGGCGAAGCAGGCGACGTCCTAAAGCAAGCGCTTACCAGCTTTAACGCTTATCCTCTTTTTGACGCGCTTGGTGATGCTGTTTTTACCGGGCCCACGGGAAATAATCTTCGGGATCTTCGCATCCTGCTCGCCTACTGATTTGTTCGCCAATAGACATACGCCGCGTCGATCGGGTGACCGACCAATGAGGGTTACGACCCTTTTCTTGGATTTACAAATGAATTCAGCTGATAACTACATAGGTTCGCACTTACGATATAGACTGATGTCTAACGCTTCCTTGTAAAAAAACCATCGTTCATAGACTTTCGCGACCGTAAATTCTTGTAAATCTATCGCGGCATTGCAGCATCCATGGTTAAACTTGCATCCAACTTTGTAAAAAATACCATTTGGAGGTCCCCTTGAAACGAGCAATACGTATTGGTCTATTCTTTGCCTTTGCTTTGGCAGCCTTGTCCGCCACTTCGAATTTTGCCCACGCCCAGCGAGTTGACGCTGCCTTCGGCGGCGGCACTCTGCTGGCCCCAAGTGCTGATTCGTGCAGCGGAAACTGCCAAGTCCCGCAGTCGCTAGGCGGGGGTGCCTTTCTTGGCTTTAGCGGCGATGTGATCTTCTGGCACAATTTAGGATTGGGCGCCGAAGTGAACTGGAGAGCGTCCCAAGGCAGTGGTGCCTACGCGGCAATTTACGGTGTGAATTATCGTCCCCTGTTTTATGACATTAACGCCGTTTACTCTCCCAAAATAGCTAACCGCGCGTATCTTGAGGTTGTCGGCGGCATCGGTGCGATGAGCACGCATCTATACCAATGCAACAGTTGCGGAATCGCCGGCGGCAGTACTCTGGTTGCCAGCAGCAGCCACTTCGATGCGGATTTCGGCGGCGGGATTAAGTTCTATATCAAGCACGGTTTCTTCGTGCGTCCAGAGGCGCGAGTGTACTGGATTAACAACGATACGAACTTTGCCGGATCGTATGCCACGCGGGTCGGTGCCTCCATCGGCTATACCTTTAAATAAGTTTTCTATTCGGCTCTATTCGGCCTGAGGACAGCCACACTCGGCTGTCCTCGCCCGAACCGAAGTCTCGCCGATTTTCTCCGCTCTGCTTTGAGAGTGGCTCGGTTCGCCCTCCCGCATTATGATAGGGATATGAATTTCGGCTTTTCAGGCGAGATGATCTTCATTTTCTTTCTGGCGCTGATTCTTTTCGGCCCAAAGAAAATGCCCGAGATCGGACGCCAGGTCGCGCGCTTCCTAAATGAGTTCCGGCGCGCTTCGAACGAGTTCCGCTCGCAGATTGAAACGGAAATTAATTCGCTGGACACAAGCGCCAGTTCCAACGGCAAATATCGTCAGCAAATCTTGCCGCCGGTCCAGGCTCCGTTAGGATCGCTGGCTACTCGCATCTTTAATCCTCCGCCTCCCGAAAAACTTGAAGCCGCCGAAGATGCCGCGGCTGAGTCTGCCGCCGTGAAGGCCGCTGCCGCGGAATCGGTGGCGAATGCGGACGCGCAAACTGTCTCCATCTCCCAGCCTCCTGCCTCGAAAGTGGCGCCCGATGCCTGAACTGGCGGCCTCATCTTCCCTGAACGCGTCCGACAAGGATCAAATGCCCACCATGGGCTTCCTCGATCACCTCGAGGAGTTACGCAAGCGACTCGTCTATTCCATCATCGCGGTGGTCGTAGGCTTCTTCGCCTGCTGGGGATACGCCGAGCGTATCTACGCGGTTATGCAACGTCCCATCATGGACGCGCTGCAGCGCAATGGCCTCTCTGCGAAACTGGTTTACGTTAATCCGACGGAGCCCTTCAATCTCTATCTTAAAGTCGGCATGATGGCGGGCCTGTTCGTCGCCTCCCCGTTTGTGCTTTACCAAATCTGGTGTTTCATTTCGCCAGGTTTATATCGAAACGAAAAGCGCTACGTCATGCCCTTCATGACCTCGACCATTGCGCTGTTTATTGCCGGAGGATATTTCGGATACAAAGTTGTGCTGCCGCAGGCGCTTGTATTCCTCATCGGTTATGGCAAAGATTTTCAGCCGATGATCACGCTGAGCGAATACAGTTCTCTTTTTCTGACCATCATTGTCGGGCTTGGCGTAATTTTCGAAATGCCAATCCTGGTATTTTTTCTGGCGCTCATGGGAATCGTCAGTTCCCGCTGGATGTGGACTAATATTCGTTACGCCATCCTCGGCATATTCGTAATTGCCGCTATTATCACGCCGACTCCCGACATCCTGAACATGTGCATCTTCGCCGCGCCCATGGTTGGCCTATACATTCTGAGCACCGGCATCGCGTGGCTGGTGCATCCTGACCAGCGCAATAAACGCGCCGCGAAAAAATCCTGATTGCCGAAGGAATCCAAAATCATGAAACTACAAAGTACACTGGAATTCACGAAGGAAAATATTGCGCAAAGCCTTCGTGAACCTTCGTGGCCTTTGTGGTTAAAGATTTCGTGTGTTGTGTTATTGACAGTCGCCTGGGGCGACGCGCTGGCTTTCTCCGGGGCGGCCTCTGACGCTTCCAAGGACAACGCTCCGCTTCCGCATATCGACGCCAAGCGCGCCTTCGAATATACGCGCGAAGTCACTGCTTTTGGTCCCCGCTATATCGGCAGCGAGAATCACAAGAAACTTGAGCGTTACATCGTCGATCATCTGAAAGGCGACGAAGTCGAAGACGATGCTTTCACCGCGGACACCGTGGAAGGGAAGTTTCCCGTCCGCAACATCATCGCCAAATTCCCGGGCGCAAAGGATGGCATCGTCGTCATCATGGGCCACTACGATACCAACTATCCGCTGCGCAATATTGGATATGTCGGTGCCAACGATGGCGGCTCTTCAACCGCCATCCTGCTGGAATTCGCCAACCAGTTGCGCGGCAAAAAGCGCGATGGGTACAGCGTCTGGCTGGTGTGGACGGATGGTGAAGAGGCCGTGAGACGGTGGTCTGACACCGATAGCGATTATGGTTCTCGTCATCTTGCCGAGACATGGGAGAAGGATGGCACGCTTAAAAAAATTAAAGCGCTCATGGTGATGGATATGATCGGCGACGCCGACCTGGACATCGTGCGCGACACGAACGGCGCCCCGTGGCTGCTCGATCTGATCTACAACGCGGCAGAGCGGGGCGGCTACCAGTCACATTTCTACGCCACCCAAGGGCCCATCGAAGACGATCACTTACCTTTCGTGAAACGTGGAGTCCCCTGCGCCGACGTGATTGATCTTGATTACGGATATCACAATGTCTTCCATCACACCGCGCAGGACACGATGGATAAATTAAGCCCCAAGAGTCTTGAAATCGTGGGCAATACGATCATGGAAACGATACATCTGCTGGACCAGCGCTAGGCCGCATCACGCTTCAGATTGCAACAAGAATTACTGCTAAAATTTATCAAGCGCCCCCACAGTGGATGGCCGGAAGGCGACTCTAATCGGCTCAATGCCGTGACCGCTTGGTGATTCTGCTTGTTCGAACGATTCTGTGTGGCCATCTTTTTATTTGCATCTTTTATTCTGGCGAGCGCGCAAGGGCCCAGCGCTCCCGGCAAACCCCTACCACCCGGCCCTATGCAAGCCAGAGTGAAAGCGGCCTGCACCTCGTGCCACAACACTACTCGTATCACCGAGCAGCACATGACGCGCGAACAGTGGTCCACGCAGCTCGAAAAAATGGAAGGGTTGGGGGCGGTTATCCCCGATGAAGACCGCGAAGGTTTTCTTAATTACTTGACCAAGAACTTCGGTCCCACAAAAGGGGCAGGCAAGAAAACTAACTAGATCGTGGATTAGCTTCGTGTGGGGACGGGCGACTCGCCCGTCCAGCCGAGTGCAACTCGGCCCACCGCATCTACTATTAAATTTTCGTAGAGAAGCAAAGCGCTGCTCGACCGAACGTCCGAAGTGGCGTTTCGAACAGCGCTGCCCGTAACAGTAGCAACTGGTTCCAGCTTGCGCGATTTCCTGAAAGCCTTCAAGTAATTGTTTAGGTGCTGTCCGCTTACTTCGCTTCCGGCGCGCTCGCGGTTAAAGCTTTTTCCGGACGCAACAGCGGAAACAAAATCACATCGCGAATCGTGTGCGAGTCGGTCAGTAACATCGCCAGACGATCCACTCCCAATCCCACGCCACCGGCGGGAGGCATTCCATAGCTCAACGCATTAATGTAATTTTCGTCCATCTGGTGGGCTTCATCATCCCCGCGTTCACGTTCTTTTAGCTGCGCTTCGAATCTTC
Source organism: Acidobacteriaceae bacterium (assembly GCA_003135495.1). Classification (GTDB taxonomy): domain Bacteria; phylum Acidobacteriota; class Terriglobia; order Terriglobales; family Acidobacteriaceae; genus Acidiflorens. The sequence goes on from PLBX01000256.1 coordinate 6,442, forward strand.
GTCGCTGATCTTCAGGATCGTTCAGCTCGCTAAACCCGTTGGCGATTTCCATTTGCCCGGCAAACATTTCAAAGCGCTCCGTCCAGTCCGGCTCGTCGGGCTTCTGCTTTGAAAGCGGCGAGACAGCGGTTGGAAACTCGTAGATGATGGTCGGCTGCATCAAGTGCTCTTCGGCGACGGCCTCAAACATGCCAGCAATTGTCTTGCCGGCGGGCTCCTCCGCATTGAACTTCAAATCAATTCCCGCTGCGCGCACACGGCCGACCAGCGCCTGGACCTTGTCGCGTGTTTCAAAGTCACTACGCTCCGGCTTCGCTCCAGCTTTCTCGGGCCAGAATTCAACGATCGCATCCCGCATCTTCATCCGCCGCCAGTTTTCGTGCGACCAGTCAATCTCGTTTTCTCCCCACTTCGTTTTCATGCCGCCGGTCACGTCTTGCACCGCGCGTTCAATCGCTCCCTGAGTCGTGTCCATGATGCCGAGATAATCGGTGTAGGCCTGATACGCCTCAAGCATCGTAAATTCAGGATTCCATCTCCACCCCAACCCTTCATTGCGAAAGTTGCGATTAATTTCGTAGACCCGATCGAACCCGCCCACCGTGAGCCGCTTCAAATAAAGTTCTGGGGCGATGCGCAAAAATAAATCCATATCGAGGGTGTTGTGATGCGTTTTAAACGGACGGGCTACCGCGCCGCCGGCAATGGGGTGCATCATTGGCGTTTCGACTTCCATGAAGCCCTGACTGTCGAAATACCGCCTCAACGATTGCACCAGCTTGCTGCGCCTTAAAAATACCGAGCGCACCTCCGGATTCATGACCAGATCCAGATAGCGCTGCCTGTAGCGCAATTCAACGTCGGTCAGTCCATGAAATTTTTCCGGCAGCGGCAGCAAATCTTTGGACAAGAAGGTCAGTTCGTCGGCATGAATGCTGAGTTCGCCGGTGCGCGTGCGAAACAAATATCCGC
>PLBX01000198.1:0-906 GCA_003135495.1 Acidobacteriaceae bacterium
TGCGGTGATTGCAAAGAGCGGAACTATTCGAAGACGAAGAACCGCAAGACGACGCCGGATAGGCTGGAACTGAAAAAGTTCTGCAACCGGTGCCGCAAGCATACATCGCATAAAGAAGTGAAATAGGGCGATTGAGTCATTGAGCCATTTTTCTATGGAGTCATTGAAAGACAATGGCCCAATGAGTCAATGACAAATTGAGTCAATAGTTTTAGGGGCGTAAGCTCAACGGCTAAACTGTCGGTCTCCAAAACCGAACTTGGGGGTTCGAATCCCTCCGCCCCTGCCAGTTTTGAGGCCCGAGAGGGAGTAGTCGAGGAAAGCGGGAAGGTATGGCGACAGCGGTAGAACAGAATGCGCTTGTAACGACGGTCCGGTCATGGCCGGAGCGGATCAAGACTTTTTATAACGATGTGCGGACGGAGATGAAGAAGGTCACATCGCCGTCGCTTAAAGAGGTGCAGGCCACGACGACGGTCGTCATTATTACCGTGTTCCTGTTTGCGTTGTACTTCTGGCTGGTGGATCTTGCGATCAGCAACAGCCTGGAGCGGATGTTGCATTATTTTTCGCGCCATTAAGGGCGAGCGAAAGAAGCGAATGAATGGTGGATAAAGAAGAAAAGATGGAAGGCGCTGCGGCGAGCGTTGGCCAGGACGGCCAGCCGGCGGCTCCGGCTGCCGACGCGGGGGCTGCGGGAGAAGCGCCGCGCAATCCGAATATGAAGTGGTACATCATCCACGCCTATTCAGGGTTTGAGCGCAAGGTGCGCGAGTCGCTGGAATCGCGGGTGCAGGCTTTCGGGTTGCAGAACAGAATTGGCAAAGTGCTGATTCCGACCGAGTCGGTGACTGAGGTTCGCGGCGGCAAGAAATATACTTCGGAGCGCATGTTCTATCCCGGCTA
>PLBX01000198.1:931-1315 GCA_003135495.1 Acidobacteriaceae bacterium
GACAGCCGCGAGAAGCCGAAGCTTAAGGTCAAGTTTGAAAAGGGCGAGTCGGTGCGGATTGGCGAAGGGCCGTTCGCTACTTTCACGGGCGTGGTGGATGATGTGAATGAAGATCGCGAGACTCTGAAGGTAATGGTGACGATCTTTGGGCGGTCGACTCCGGTGGAGTTGGAGTTTGGGCAGGTGGAGAAGGTCGCGTAGTTTGGCTCGGTTTCGTGGTTCGGATGAAAGATCAACGGCTTGAACCACAGAGGGCACAGAGGTACACAGGGTAAGGGCTCACAGGGGAAAGCGGATCGAGCGGCGGGCCGAAAATTCCTAGACCCGCGTGAAATTCAGGTAATGGAAAGGCATCATGGCTAAGAAAGCTACAGGATCGGTAAA
>PLBX01000198.1:1320-1870 GCA_003135495.1 Acidobacteriaceae bacterium
GAGTTCTGCAAGCAGTTCAACGCTCGCACAAACCAGAAGGAACTGGAAGGGCTGATTGTTCCGGTTGTAATCACGGTTTACAGCGATCGGACTTTTACTTTTATTACGAAGACTCCTCCGGCTTCGGTTTTGCTGAAGCGGGCGGCGGGGATTGCCAAGGGGTCGGGCGCTCCTAATAAAGATAAGGTGGGCAAGGTCACACTGAAGCAGGTAGAGGACATTGCTAAGCAGAAGATGCCGGATTTGAATGCGGCTTCGGTGGATGCGGCGATTAGGAGCGTGCGCGGTACGGCGCGGTCGATGGGCATCGAAGTGGTGGGGTAAAGTTTTTGTGTGGTGGTGGGGCTTCGCCCCGCTGGACGGGCGGGTCGCCCGTCCCCACACTAAGTGGTTGTAGCAATATCACCACGGCTCTTCTTAACAGCGAAGCGGCGGTGGGAGACTGAGGGTGAAGAATGAAGAAGTCAGGGAAGAATATTGAGAAGGCGCGCAAGGCGGTTGAGGCGCGGCCTTATACGCTGCAGGAAGCGGTTCCACTTCTGCAGAAAGT
>PLBX01000198.1:1895-3070 GCA_003135495.1 Acidobacteriaceae bacterium
TCCAAAAAAGTTCTGGTGATTGCCAGCGGCGAAAAAGTTCGCGAGGCTGAAGAGGCGGGCGCGGACTATGTTGGCGGCGAAGATATGGTCGAGAAGATCACCAAGGAAAACTGGACTGACTTCGACGCTTTGATCGCCACTCCTGACATGATGAAGTCGGTGGGGCGGTTGGGTAAGGTTCTTGGGCCGAAGGGGCTGATGCCGAATCCCAAGACTGGCACGGTTACGATGGATGTTGCCAAAGCGGTGCAGGAAGTGAAGGCTGGCAAGGTCGAATTCCGCACGGATAAGACGGCGCTGGTGCATGTGCCGGTGGGGAAGATTTCGTTTACTCCAGATAAGCTGATCGATAACGCTACTACTTTGATTACCAGCGTGATCAAGGCTAAGCCTTCGGTTGCCAAGGGCAAGTACATCAAGGGCTGCTATCTGAGTTCGAGCATGGGTCCGGGGATTTCGCTGGATACGACTCCGATTGAGGTTGCGGCTAAGGCGTAGGTCTGAGGTGCCGTAGTTCTGTGGTGAGGTAGGGGTCCTTCGCTTCGCTCAGGATGACACCCAAGTCAGACGATGACATTCAAGTGAGATAGGTTTGGAAAGGGTTTGAATTATGGCGGTTACTCGAGCAAAAAAGGTTGAGCAGGTTGAGAAGCTGAGTAAGGAGTTGCAGAATGCCTCCAGCATGGTGGTGGCGACTTACTCCAAGCTGACGGTGACGCAGGATTTTGAGCTGCGCAAGGCGCTGCGTCCAACGGGCGCGAAGTATCGCGTTGTTAAAAATACTTTGGCGGAGCGGGCGGGCAAGGGCACGGCGCTTGAGGCAGCTTTGAAGAACCTCGTGGGCGTGACGTCGATTGCTTACACGGAAGGCGATCCGGTGGCGCTGGCTAAGGCGCTGGCGAAGTACGTTAAGGACAATCCGGAGTTCAGCTTCAAGGCAGGCATGGTTGAAGGGCGCGTGATTACGGTCAAGGAGATCGAATCGCTCGCGACCATGCCATCGAAGGACGAGTTGTATTCGAAGTTGCTGTTCCTGTTGAATGCTCCGGCGCAGCGGTTGGCTACGACTATCAATGCTGTGGGACGCGATCTGGCGGTGGTGCTTGGCCAGGGCGTGGAGCAGAAAAAGTTTAAAGAAGCATAGGCTTCTGTGGTGGCCGGGCGGGGACGCCCGG
>PLBX01000198.1:3089-3245 GCA_003135495.1 Acidobacteriaceae bacterium
GCGATAGCGAAAATCGCAAATCTTACAAAAAGTGGAGATTCACATGGCGGATATACAGCAGTTGGAAGAGTCAATCGTTAGCCTGTCGTTGCTCGAAGCGGCGGAGCTGGTAAAGAAACTGGAATCGCGTCTCGGCGTTTCGGCGGCGGCAGCGGC
>PLBX01000135.1 GCA_003135495.1 Acidobacteriaceae bacterium
CCCGACGGGATTTGAACCCGTGTTACCGCCGTGAAAGGGCGATGTCCTAGGCCAGGCTAGACGACGGGGACTTTGGTGAGGTGGTGGTTGTCGCCGGAATTCATACTATCAGGGGGCATTTGCCGCGTCAAAAGTCGGACCGCGTTTTAGTGCGGCTCCGCGTCGTCACGAAAAAAGTTTATTGTCACGAAAGAATTGGTTGCTACCTCGGCGGAAGTCGACATTGGTTAAAGTTCGCCGTTGCGGCGCTTCCATCCGTTTGACCACATTTGCCTCCCCGACGCTACGGATGGTACAAAGCTTCCGAGGCTCCCTCATCGTGAAGAAATACGCCGCCATTTTTCTCGTCGCTCCTTCCCGCATTGTTCTTTCCCGCGTCGTTCTTTCCTCCATCATTTTTGCCACACTGCTCGTTGTCTTCGTAGCGGTGCGCGCAGCCGATCGATCAGGTCGCATCAATCTTCCGACCAGCAAAAGTCTCACCCTTCCTGTCCCTGGATATTTAGGCCGTACCAACAGTTTTCCTTCGACCATCGCCCTTAGCCCCGACGGTCGTTATGCCGCATTACTGAACCAGGGATACGGCACTCAGGAAGCAGGCGCACGGCAATCTATCGCTATTCTTGATCTCAGCAATAATCAACTGCGCGATTTTCCCGACAACCGCCTTAGCGATGATTACTCCACGCGCCAAAGTTATTACATCGGCCTCGCGTTTTCGAACGATGGCAAGCATCTCTACGCCTCAATGGGATCGATCACCGATCCTATTGGCGAGAAAGCAAGCAGCACCGGCAACGGTATAGCTGTCTACAAATTCTCCGAAGGACAAGTTAGCCCCGAACGCTTTATCAAGATCGCACCTCAGCCCATTGCGAGTGATAAAGAAGTAGCCTTCGGCCTGCGTAAAACGCCCGCCGGAACCGCGTTGCCTTATCCCGCAGGCTTCGCCGTTCTGCCTGCAGCGAGAACGGAAATGGAGCGAGGGGAGTCCGCGCCCGTCCCTTCGACCGCTGACCGTCTGCTCATCGCTAATAATCTTTCCGACAATGTCATTCTGCTCGACACGGGCTCCGGTAAAAGTTTGCAGTCGTTCGATTTGAGTCGCAGCCGCTATATCCCAAGCGCCAACCCCTACACCGTCATCGCAAATAAAGCCGGCACAAGAGCGTGGGTCAGCCTTTGGAACTCGGCTGCTCTCGCGGAATTGGATTTAGAGAGTGGAAAAGTTTCACGCTGGATCGATAATCTGCAGAGGCATAGTGACCCGATTGCGCCCAGTGCACATCCGACCGCGATGCTCTTAAGCCCGAGCGAAGAGACGCTCTACGTGGTCCTTGCCAACGCCGACAGGGTGGTGGGCGTAGATTTGAAATCCGGCTTAGCTTTGCAGAGCTATCTGACTAGCGCCGATGGTCGAGGTACCGTCCTTCAGGCCATCGCGCTCTCGCCCAACGGTAAGCGGCTTTACGCGGCCAGTGCGTCGCTCGACGGGATTGCGGTATTCGAAGTCAAGGAATCTCCAAAACTGACTGGACCCAGTATCGTTGCACAAATAGATATAGCGACTCCTCCGGACTTCATTCCAACCGAGTGGTACCCCACCGCCCTTGCCATCGCTGGTAACGACTTGCTAATCGCCACCGCCAAAGGTGAAAGCAGCGGCCCGAACAACATGCAGGGCGTGCTGAAAGGCGAGCGCAAGAGGAAAGAGCATCCTTACATTCCTACTCTGATCGGTGGCTCGCTTCAGCGCATTAGCCTCGCCGACATCGAAAAGAACCTGGCCGCCTATACGCGTCAGGTTGAAGACGACAATCTTCTGCGCGCGGATGTTGGCAAGTTCACATTCGCCGGCGGCAACAATCCCATCCGCCACGTGATTTATGTGCTTAAAGAAAATCGTACGTACGATCAGATTCTCGGCGATTTGCCCGTCGGCGATGGCGATCCATCATTGACGATGTATGGCAAAGACATCACGCCCAACGAGCACAAACTCGCACTGCAGTTCGGAGTGCTCGATAATTTCTACGACAGCGGAGAAGTATCCGGCGATGGCCACCTCTGGTCGACTGCCTCTACGTCGAGTGATTACAACGAAAAAAACTGGCCAATTGCTTATCGCAGCAAGGAGCGTCCTTACGATTTTGGAGGCAGTGTTGCCGAAGAGTTTCCGCTCGAGCAGGGAATTCCCGACGTCGATGATCCCGCCACCGGTTTCCTTTGGGACAATCTTGCGCGCCGCGGCCTCACGTACCGCATCTACGGAGAGTTCATCGCGGCCGTGTGGTGTAAGAGTCCAAAAGTAAAGTCAGCAGAAGCGGCGTCTCCGAAAGAGGGAACGCTGTCGCCGATTGCCGCAACTTGTCCGCTCTTCGAAATTAAAAAAGGAGAGCCGCTGCCCGCGAACGTCGGAAACCCTCGCGGAGGTCCAAGCCCGTGGCCGTGGGCGATTCCGCAGATGAAGCGCACCCGCCCCACAAAGGCGGCGCAGCGGGATCACTATGATCCACAGTTTCCGGACTTCAACGTCGACTATCCCGACCAACTCCGCGCCGACGAATTCCTTCGCGAGTTTGATGAGTTTGTGAAAAACAAAAACAGCGCCAGGGAACTTCCGCAGTTCACGCTTCTCTACCTGCCTGACGATCACACCGGAGGCACGCGGTCCGGCAAGCCCACGCCGCGGGCCTCGGTCGCAGACAATGATCTCGCGCTGGGCCGCGTCGTCGACGCCGTCTCTCACAGCCCCTACTGGGATGACACCGCGATCTTCGTCCTCGAAGATGACGCGCAGGACGGAGCCGACCACGTCGATGCCCATCGCTCCACTGCCTTCGTCATCAGTAAATATGCGCCCCGTGACGACAAGCCGTTTATCGACCATCGTTTTTATACGACAGTGAGCGTCATCCACACCATGGAGTCGCTGCTCGGTCTTCCGCCCATGAACCTGTTCGACGCTCACGCGCCGCTGATGACGGAATTCTTTTCGTCTCCGGGAACGCAGCTGCCATACGAGGTCGACGACAGTAATTTACGCAACGGGCTTATTTATAAAATGAATGAAAAAAAGGCAGCGGGAGCAAAGGAATCGTCGCAAATGAATTTTTCAAAGCCGGATGCAGTCGATGCGAGAAAGCTGAATGCCATTCTCTGGCAGGATGCGAAAGGCAACATTCAATCGCCGGCCACAGAGCGTCGTCCATAAAGTAGTTTAGGCCGGGTCCTGATCGGACCATGTATCCGACCCCATATCGGTCCACAAACGGTAGCCGCCCACGAACGCGTTATCGTTGTCTCCGAGCCTCGTCTTTGGCGGCAGGGATTTGATTTTCTTAACGTTGCCGCCGCCCAGTACAACGTAATCCGCATTCAGAGCCTCCTGGAGTTCTTCTACTACCCGCGTCACATAACGACGCCATTTCTTTTTTCCCAGGCGCTTCAGCCCTCTCGCCCCAAGATAATCTTCATAGGTTTTTCCACGCTGGTACGGCAGATGCGCCAGTTCCATCGCTTCAACCACGCCATCGACAATCATCGCCGACCCCAGCCCGGTGCCGAGCCCGAGAAAAAGCATNNCCCAGCGCCTGCATCGCCGCATCATTCATGATCTTGACCGGACAACCCAACGCTTTGCGGTAATCAAATCCAACCCAACCTTTGCCGAGGTTGTACGGTTCGCGAAAAGGCTTTCCGTGCACCACCGGCGCTGGATACCCAATCGACACGACATCGTGCGGCCAATCCGCAGCCGCCTTGTTCACCCAATCGCACATTTGCTGCGCCGCCATCGTAGGGCCGGACGCAACTTCACGCTTCGTCTTTTGGCCGGTGGCCAGAATTTTTATATGAGTTCCACCGACATCCACGACAAGAATGTTCTTAGCCACTTTCTTAGCCATTTGCCGTTCCTTGAGGTCTGAAAATGCTTCTTGATCCTAATCCTTGGTCGAATCCCATCCTTAACGATCGAACCCCATCCTTGATCGATCCAAATGGGTTCCGTGTCAACGCAGCCGTCCTTATCTTTAATAAATTACGGGGGTATCTTTATGCCCCGATACTGCGTCCAATTAATGAGTGGGCTCCCTCGATCCCTGCGTGCTATCGGGGGTATAATACATTTCGACCGACCGGTTCTGCGGGGTGTCCAATGTTGTACCGTAAATCACTGATTTCCCTAAGTTTATTCACTCTAGTGGCGCTGCCAGCACTGGCGCAAGATCCCAGCCCGTCCGCCTCGACGCCGCCAAGTCCGCAATCGTCGCAATCGCAAACAGCGCCTGCAAGCCCCTCGCCCACGACGCCAGCCCCAAATGC